>CADCHW010000006.1 GCA_902801245.1 uncultured Ruminococcus sp. | reverse complement strand
CAGCCTTGCGGCTGCCACCTCCCCTAAAAGGGGCGGCTTTTTGGTTCTCGATTTATCAAAGTCGCCCCTCATAGGGGAGATGTCCGCAGGACAGAGGGGGTTATTTGAATTTGCTAAATCTTTTAGATTTTGAGTATATATATGGGGGGAGAAATTCCCATAGCAAAGTGACGATAACTAATTGCTAATCACTTTGTTTTATGGGAATACAATGAACCAATAAAAAATTTTAAAAATTTTTAAATTTGCTATTGACAGAAATGAGGAAGCGTGATATAATAATATTCGTTGAGAACAAACGGCGGATTTAATTGTTAATTTGCTTTGATTTGTTTAAAGAAAATACTGGGGAATTGTGTAACGGTAGCACGACAGACTCTGACTCTGTTTGTTGGGGTTCGAATCCCTATTCCCCAGCCATTTCGAGGTGTGGCTCAGTTTGGTAGAGCGCTGCGTTCGGGACGCAGAGGTCGCAGGTTCGAATCCTGTCACCTCGACTTATTGATAAAATCGAAAAAGAACCGTATAAATGCTGAAAACTCAGTGTTTATGCGGTTCTTTGTGTTTTGGGGTATAACCGAATATTGTTATAAATACCGTTAAAAAAGAGAAAATAACAAATTTTTGGATAAAAATATCACACAGAATATCACACGTTTTCTGTGTCGTCATCATCTTTAAATCGATTGAAATGGTTGTTGATTTTGTTAGCAAATTCCTTTTCTTTGTCACGCATAGTATGTTGATAAACATCTTGAAGTACCTGAGCCGAACTCCAACCGCCACGTTCCATAATGTATTTATCCGGTATCCCCAGAGCGTGAGCTACGGAAGCGTGAAAATGTCTTAAGTCGTGAAATCTAAAGTGTACCCCTATGTCAAGACAAAAAATCAAAAATTATAATGACCAAGGATAATTTGTATTGTTGAAACAAAATAAATTCAATACTTAAAATCGAAGAAATATTATATGTTATACTCGCAAGCATTAAGATTTACCACTTTTCTTTCTTAGACCGGCAATTCGCTACGCTGTCGCCTACGGCTTGACTTCTTGGGGTGTTCCGTCGCCCGCAAGCTTTAAAATGGTAAATCTTTTTGACCGTGAGTATATATTGTAAATCAACCTCCGATTATCAATAATCACAATTACGCATTTCATAAAAATTTTACCGAAATTTATCCCCCTCAAAGCTTGATATTTCTGTCATATTATGTTAAAATGTTATTTGTAATAATAAAAGATGTAAGAACATTATCGGACATATGTGCCAAAATCAGAAAATGTGTTTTTTCGTGAAAAATGTATGCACGTTAAAAGGTTTCTCTTTTGTTCTTACTGTTAGATTTTAACGAGGTGATATTTTTGAATACAGCAATGAAAAAATACATTGCACTTTCACTTACCCTTGCTTTATCGGGAACATTGGGTGTTGGTGCAGTTACAGCTTCAGCAGAGAAAACTGCCGATGTGAAAGTTGAGAGTTCTCAAAGTGTGGGAAAGGTCACGGCTTCGGCGGAGAATGTTTCAAATGTTAAAGCACAGAGTTCGCAAAATGTCGAAACAGACGATACTCCCAAACCCGACGAGAAAAAGCCGGTTTCATCTCCGTTTCTTAATTTGAAAGATGTCACAAAACTTCCGACACTAGGCGATATCGATAATGACAAAAAGATTACTTCAAGCGATGCACTTACCGTTCTGAGAGCTTCTGTAGGTTTTAACGACAATTACACCGACAGATATTATTCCGGTGACGTTGACGGTGACGGCAAGCTTACATCTGCCGACGCTCTTAAAATTTTGAGAAAGTCCGTTAAGCTAAATGATGAATTTGCAAACGAACCTCTTACAGATATTAAGTGGTTTAAGGATAGCGAAAACTATTATGCACAGGATTCAAAGGGAAAACCCATAAGCGGTATTGTCATTATTGACGGTGTAAAGTGCGGTTTTGACAAGGACGGCAAGCTTTTGACAGGCAAGTCGAAAGTCGAGAATAAGGAGTACAGTTTCCTTGATAACGGTGTTCTCTTGGAGGGTTGGCAGTATTCCGATGACGGTAAATCCTACTATAAGGACGGAGTAAAGCTGAACGGTCGCAGCAGCATTTACGGCTTGAACTATTATTTTGAAAATGGTGTCGTTGTTAAGGGTTGGAAAAATATCGGAAGTGTAAAAGCCTATTTTGATGAAAACGGTGTTATGTCCGTAGGCTGGAAACAGATTGACGGCAAGACTTATTATTTCGACAGTGACGGCAGCGTTCAGAGCGGTTTTGTGACAATAAGGGGCAGAAAATACTATCTTTTCAGTGACGGCAATTTTGCCACAGGCTGGAGAGAGGTTGGCGGTCAGCGTTACTATTTCACCGACTCGGGTGCGGCGGCTGTCGGCTTTACCGATATAAATAACAATACCTATTACTTTATAGATGAAACAACCCTTGCTTCCGGTCTGTACACTGCTAACAATAAGCTTTACTATTTCGGCAGTGACAACGCTATGAAGAAAGGCTGGCAGACTGTAAGCGGAAAGAAATATTATTTCACCGAGGACGGTTCTGCGGCAGTCGGTGAGGTTACTATCGACAACAAAAAGTATTTCTTCGAGAACGACAGCGTGTTCAGAACAGGTTTCCAAACTGTTTCGGGAAAGAAATACTATTACACCGAGCAGGGTTACAAAACCATAGGCTGGAAAACCATTGACGGCAAGAAATACTATTTCGATAACAACGGCGTTATGGCTGTAGGTTCTGTTACTATTGAAGGTACTGTGTATAATTTTGACGATAACGGTGTTCTAAAGGACGGCTGGATTGATAATAACGGATATAAGAGCTATCTGGTCAATGATACGCCTGTTGTCGGAGAATACACTATTGACGGAAAGAAATACTTTTTTGATGAAGACGGTCTTCTCCGTACAGGTGTTTACGGAAAGGACGGCAAGCGTTATTCAAGGGACAGCTACGGTTTCCCAAGTCCGGGCTGGAAAACCGTGAACGGTGAGAAGTACTACTTTAATTCCGACGGCACGGGTGCTAACGGTTTCCTTACTTTGAACAATATCATGTACTGTTTCGATAACGGTAAAATGCTTAAGAACACTACCGTTAAGCTCTATAACATAGACGCAAACGGCAAATGTACAAGAGTTTCTACTATTACGGGTGCAAACGCAAAGTACAGGGCAGAGGAAATTATTGCTTCAATCGGCACAGACCCGAATACAATTTGTTCCTATGTAATGAGCCATATGTCTTATTATATGGTGTATGTGGATTCTGTTTATACAAATCCGCAAACGGCAGACTGGGCAACAATTGCCGCATATCCTATGAACAGGGGTTACGGTGCTTGTTATCACTTCTCCGCTTTTATGGACCAGCTTTTCCATGCGGCAGGCTATAAGTCGAGAATTCTTGTAGGTACGGGAAATTATCCGAGCCTCCATTCTTGGAATCAGGTTTATATAAACGGTCAGTGGGTTAATTATGACGGTGTACACGGATATTACGCTGTAAGCGATGCTTATCTTCGTGGAAGAACTTACACCTTTAATAATTATGTTTATCCCAATTATTAATCCGCAGAGGTGATATATTTGAATACAGCAATGAAAAAATATATTGCACTTTCACTTACTCTCGCTTTATCGGGTGCGTTGGGGGTCGGAGCTGTTACGGCTTCGGCTGAAAATGTTCCCGATGTGAGGGTGCAGAGTTCAAAAATTGTCGAAACAGATGATACTCCCAAATCCGACGAGAAAAAAACGACTTCATCTCCGTTTCTTAATTTGAAAGATGTCACAAAGCTTCCGACACTCGGCGATATCGACAATGACAGCAAGATTACGGCAAGTGACGCACTTACCGTTTTGAGGGCTTCGGTCGGTTTTAACGACAATTATACCGACAGATATTATTCGGGTGACGTTGACGGTGACGGCAAGCTTACATCTGCCGACGCTCTCAAAATTTTGAGAAAGTCGGTTAAGCTCAATGATGAATTTGCAAACGAACCGCTTACAGATATTAAGTGGTTTAAGGACAGCGAAAACTATTATGCACAGAATTCAAAGGGCAATCCGATAAGCGGTATCGTTATTATTGACGGTGTAAAGTGCGGCTTTGACAAGGACGGCAAGCTTTTGACAGGCAAGTCGAAAGTCGGGGATACGGAGTACGGTTTTCTTGATAACGGTGTTCTCTTGGAGGGTTGGCAGTATTCCGATAACGGTAAATCCTACTACAAAGACGGAGTAAAGCTGAACGGTCGCAATAACATTTACGGCTTGAACTATTACTTTGAAAAAGGTGTTGTTGTTACAGGCTGGAAAAATATAGGCAGTGTAAAAGCCTATTTTGATGAAAACGGCATTATGTCTGTAGGCTGGAAAAAGATTGACGGCAAGACTTTTTATTTCGACAGTAACGGCAATGTTCAGAGCGGTCTTGTGACAATAAGGGGCAGAAAGTACTATCTTTTCAGTGACGGCGATTTTGCCACGGGTTGGAAAGAGGTCGGCGGTCAGCGTTACTATTTCACCAACTCGGGTGCGGCGGCTGTCGGCTTTACCGATATAGATAACAATACCTACTACTTTATAACCGAAAATACCCTTGCTTCCGGTCTGTACACTATTAACAATAAGCTTTACTGTTTCGGCAATAACAACGCTATGCTGAAAGGCTGGCAGACCGTAAGCGGAAAGAAATATTACTTCACTGCGGACGGTTCTGCGGCAGTCGGCGAGGTTGATATTGACAACAAGAAATATTTCTTCGAGAATGACAGCGAGTTCAGAACAGGTTTTTATACTGTTTCGGGAAAGAAGTACTACTATAACGAACAGGGTTACAAAACTAAAGGCTGGCTTGAGCTTGACAACAAGAGATACTATTTTGACAACAGCGGCGTTATGGCTGTCGGTACTGTTACTGTAGACGGTGCTTCATATACGTTTGACAATAACGGTGTTATGAAGAACGGCTGGATTAACAATAACGGATATAAGAGTTATCTTGTCAATAATGAGTTTGTGACGGGGGAATACACTGTTGACGGACAAAAATACTTTTTTGACAGTGACGGTCTTCTCCGCACGGGTGTTTACGGAAAGGACGGAAAGCGTTATTCAAGGGATAGCTACGGCTTCCCAAGTCCCGGCTGGAAAACCGTTAACGGTGAGAAGTACTACTTTAACTCGGACGGCACGGGTGCTAACGGTTTTCTTACTTTGAACAATATTATGTACTGTTTCGATAACGGTAAAATGCTTAAGAACACTACTGTTAAGCTTTACAGCATAGACGCAAACGGAAAATGTACAAAAGTTTCAACTATTACGGGAGCTAACGCAAAGTATAGGGCGGAGGAGATTGTGGCACAGGTCGGCACAGACCCCACCGAACTTTGCAAGTATGTTATAAATCATATGTTCTATTATTACGTGAATGTTCCTACTGTTTATACAGACCCTTATAATGCCGACTGGGCGGCAATCGCAGCGTATTCTATGAACAGGGGTTACGGTGCTTGTTATCATTACTCCGCATATCTCGACCAGCTTTTCCATGCGGCAGGCTATAAGACGAGAATTATTGTCGGCACAGGATATCATACAAATCTGCATTCGTGGAATCAGATTTATATAAACGGCAAGTGGGTTAATTACGACTGCGGAGAAAAGTTCTATGCCGTTTCCACAGAATATCTAACTTCCGTAAACTGGACGTTAGACCACTACATAACACCGAAATATTAATGCGTAATTATTTAGTTTTTGGTGGTCGGAAGTTGGTTTGTTACCCGAAAGTTTTTTGTTTAACTTTATTGGGAATTGTGACAGGTTAAACATAACCTATAAAAGAACAGCCAAAAACTCCCGATTAAGACCAATTAAACATAACCTATAAAAGAGCAGCCTAAAATTTCCGATTAAGACCAATTTTTGGTCGGGTTCGTAAAGTTATATAAAGGAAGCACTATCTACACGTGCGAAAAAAAAGCACTATCTACACGTGCGAAAAAAGGACTGTCTACACGTGCGAAAAAAATTACAGATTATTTATATTGTTTTATTTTTTGCGGTTTGCATAACCCCTATTGTATGTATGCCGTTTGTGAAAGCAGATGAAACAGCCGAGAACAGAAAGCTTTCCGAAATGCCGTCTTTCACTAAGGAGGACGGTTCGGCAAACCTCGATTGGCCCTCCGAATTTGAAACGTACCTGTCGGAGCATTTCGCATTCAGACAGGAGCTTGTTACGCTTGACAGCGTTCAGAAAGCGGAGATTTTTAAAACCTCTTCAAATGAAAAAATAGTTGTCGGGGATAATGATTGGCTTTACTTTGCGAGTACCCTTGACGATTATATGTCGAGAAATACCTTAAGCGAAAGAAGAATTGACAACACGGCAAAAACCTTGAAGCTTATTCAGGAGTATGCGGAGGAGAACGGTGCGGAGTTTTTGTTTATTTCCGCTCCGAATAAGAACACTGTATATCCTCAGAATATGCCGTCAAGATATGTGAAAAGCGGCGAGCCGAATAATCTTGAAATGCTTAGTTCCGTGATTGACGAGTATGCAGTAAATCAGATTGTGCTTAAGGATTTGTTTTTGTCGCAGGATAAGGTTTTGTATCATTCGAGAGATTCTCACTGGACTAATGAGGGTGCTGTTCTTGTTCATAATGCGATTATGGATAAATTCGGAATTGAGCATAACGATTTCAGCGATGTTAATCATCATACGGAACAGTGCTGGGAGGGCGACCTCGATTCTATGATATTCCCGACGCTTAATATTCTCAGTGAAGAAGAAATTTACGATATTGATTACAGCTTTGAATATATCGGAAGTTTCCAAACTGTTGACGATATGCTGATAAGAACGGTGAACGGCAATAGGGAACACAGTATTTTGATGTATCGTGATTCGTTCGGACGTTCGCTTTATCCGTTCATTGCGGAAAACAGTTTTAAGGCGGAGTTTTCGAGAGAGATTCCGTATCGGCTGAATGAGCTTAAAACGTTTCCGGCGGAATATGTTGTGCTTGAAATAGTTGAAAGAAATATTCCGAATATCACCGAAAAAGCTCCGATTATGGCAGCACCGCCGAGAAGTCTTGATATTTCCGCAGATATTTACAAAAGCAATAAGAATGTTTGTGAGGTTAAAGAAGATAACGGAATGCTTAAAATTTACGGTGTTCTGGACGAGTATTACTTTAACGGCAAAACAGATATTTACGTGACCTTTGAGGGTGAGAACGGAGTTTTCTGTTTTGAGGCATTCCCGATTTATGAAGCGGAGCTTTTGGGTGACGATGAACAAAGTGACTTCGGATTTTCACTTTATGTTGATACAAAGGATATTCCAAGCGGAGATTATTCAATAAACGCATATATCGGCAGCGGCGATAATTTGGTTTGTACGGACGAAATATATTCAATTAGTAATTAGCAATGTGCAATTATAGATATTGCATTGTTATAGTATTGTTAAAGTATAAAGAAAGGTGAAGTATACTATGAAAAGAACAATCCTGCTTGCATTGACGGCAGTTTTAATTCTTTCGTCAATGACAGCCTGCGGAAGTAAAAGTTATATAGATGATACGGTTTCTGCGGAATCAAGAGTTTTGTATTCAGATGACAATGAATCTTCCGAAGAAGAGAGCGAAGCAGAGGAAGTAGAAACGGTATCCTCCGAGGAAGAAAGTTCCGACAGCGAAGAGGACACGGACACAGCCGAGTCTTCCGAAAAGTCAAGCGATAGTTCCGAAAAGAAAAAGGTTGTAACTACAACAAGCTCCAAAGCGGCTTCTTCGGCTTCCTCAAAGAAAGAGGTTAAAACAACAAGCTCAAAGACTGCCGAAACATCAAGCGTGGCTTCTGTAAATGCACCGACACAGACAACAACAACCATTGTCAACGGCGGCGACAATACTGCGGCTCAAACAACAACTAACAGTACGGCGGAAAATACTGTTAGTTCGGAGGTTGAATCTCAGAACGAGGAAACTACTGATACGGAAGCAGATGTTTCGACAGGTTCGTTTGACGAATCGGATTTCGTTATAACATTAAGCAAGGGCAACATTAATTTTAACGATGATATCGAAGACGTTAAGAAAATTCTCGGAGAAGAGATTACCAAGCAGGAAGCACCGAGCTGTAAATATGAGGGTCAGCTTGATAAGACATTTATCTTTAGCGAATGTTCGATTAACACTTATCCGAATGCGGACGGCTCAAAGGATTACGTTGTTGGTGTTGTGATTACAGACCCCTCTTATACAACCGCCAAGGGTGCGAAAATCGGCACAACCTCCGAAGAGCTTATCTCTATTTACGGAAACAGTGAAGACGATACGGCTTCAATGAGAAAATACGTTATCGGCGATAAGATACTACAATTTTTTGTTGTGGGCGATACGGTAGAGGAAATCAATTATATTTGGAATAACTGAGTATGGTTATTTTAAAAGTAATCGGTAAGAGGTGGTATATTGGTATTCAGTTCAACGGTATTTTTATTTATATTCCTCCCTGTTACATATATTTTATATTTGATAGTGCCGTCAATTAAAGCGAAAAATATTTTGCTTATAATTACAAGTTTGCTGTTCTATGCGTTCGGAGAACCGATAACGGTGTTTTTGATGATATTCTCCGTTTTGGTAAACTATATTCTGGGTCGGCTGATAGCCGGAGCAAAGGGAAAAGGCAAGCCTTTTTTGGTGATTTCTATTGTTTTTAATCTGCTTTTGCTTTGTATATTCAAGTATACGGGTTTCTTTGCGGAAACAATTAATGCGGTATTGCCTGTAAATATTCCTGTGCCGAATATACGGCTGCCGATAGGTATTTCTTTCTTTACGTTTCAGATATTGTCTTATGTCATTGATGTTTACAAGGATAAAACACTTGTACAGAAAAACTTTCTGAACGTTCTGTTATATATTTCGCTTTTCCCTCAGCTGATTGCGGGTCCTATCGTAAAATATTACGATGTTGCACAGCAGATTGAAAACCGAAAAATAACAGCCGAAAGCACCGCTTACGGAATAAAGCGTTTTATCTGCGGACTTTCAAAGAAAGTGCTTATCGCAAATGCGGTGGGCGGAGCTGCCGATTCTATGTTTGCACTGAGCGGCGATGATTTGAGTATACTTACCTGTTGGCTCGGCGGAATTGCGTACACAATTCAGATTTATTTTGATTTCAGCGGTTACAGCGATATGGCGATAGGTCTGGGAAAAATGCTCGGATTTACGTTTCTGGAAAATTTTAAATATCCATATACCGCCGAAAGTATGCAGGACTTCTGGAGAAAATGGCATATTTCAATTTCGTCTTGGTTTAAGGAGTACTTGTACATTCCTCTCGGCGGCAACAGAAAGGGAAAATTCCGCACGGCTGTTAATAGGATTATAGTATTTTTCTTTACGGGACTTTGGCACGGTGCAAATTTGACTTTCGTTGTATGGGGACTGGTTCACGGAATGTTTCTTCTGCTTGAAAGCTATAAAATTATTCCGCTTGATAAAATTAAGTTTAAGCCGATAAAGCGTATTTATACAATGCTTGTTGTTATTGTGACATTCGTTATTTTCAGAGCTGAAAATCTTACTCAGGCAGGAACATTTATATCAAAGATGTTCACAGGCTTTGACATTAGCAGTATGTCACGGAGTATATTTTTTGAGCAGTTTAACCTTTATTTTGTGTTTACGCTGATATTGGGAGTTCTGTTCAGTATGCCGATTGTAAAAACTGTCGGTGAAAAGCTTAACGGTATTGCTAAGTCGGAGGGGGCAAAGCTTGCGGTTGAAATTTCCGGTGAGGTTGTTACGCTTGCTATGCTGTTTATGTGTATTGTTTCGTTGGCTTCATCAACGTTTAATCCGTTTATTTATTTGCAGTTTTAATATACTCAAAATCTAAAAGATTTAGCATGTTAAAGTTTGGTCAAGCTTTTCAAAGCTTGCGGGGTGCAGGGGCAGAGCCCTGCTCGCTGACGAAACAAATCAGCGTAGAAAATAAACTTCCCTCAGCGAAACTAAACAAACTATGCTTAGAAAATAAAAATAAAAGCATATACAAAAACGTATCTATCTGTACAAACCAACAAAGGCAACAGCGTAGCGAATTGCCGGTCTAAGAAAGAAAAGTGCTAATCGAGTATAATAAAAAGGTCGGAGCAGCGGTGAGATTCCGCTTATGTTCCGACCTTGTTTTTTATATATTGCTTTGCTCTGCAAGCTGATTGATTCTTTCAACGGTTATGTTTGCAAATTTAAATCTTATAACCTTGCCCAAATCTTTCGGGGAAAGCTCAACTTGATATCCGATTTTTCCGGCACTGAAACAAATCGTTTCCTTGTCCTCCGCAGAAAGGTCAACGGTGGTTGTAAAAAATTTCTTCATACCTATCGGAGAACAGCCGCCGTGAATATATCCCGTCAGCGGCAAAAGTTCCTTTTGTTTCAGCATTTCCACAGACTTTTCGCCGACTGCTTTGGCGGCTTTTTTGAGGTCGAGTTCACGGTTTATCGGAACTACAAAGACATATTTGTTTCCGCTTTTTGCGGTTGTGACAAGAGTTTTGAAAACACTGTCGGGCGATTTTTTCAAAGCTTCCGCTACCTCTTTTCCGCTTAATTTTGTGTTATCTCCGATACTGTGGGGAATGTAGGTTACTTTCTTTTGGTCAAGTATTCTCATTACGTTAGTTTTTTCCATTGTAAATACCTCTTTTATGAGTAATTAATGAATAGTGGTCAGTGATTGGTTATTTTACCAATTACCGACCACTATTGTTAAAAAATAAATTCTACCTGTACGGTTGAAATCCAATTGTAGGATATCTTTCTTGGCTCGGCAATTCGCTGCACTGTTGCCTTTGTTGGTCTTTGTCGAAAGATGTTGTTTTAATGGGGGCTTTTATTTTTTGTTTTCCTTTTAAAAGTTCTTTTAGTTTCGCTGAGGGTAGTTTATTTTTCTTTGAAAGTTGGCTTCGTCAGCGAGCAAGGGCTCTGCCCCTGCACTCCGCAAGCTTTGAAAAGCTTGACCAAACTTTAACAAGCTTCGCAACCGTACAGCTGCAATATTCGCCGCAGCAAACAAAACTTCCGTCTATCCGACAATCAAAATAATTACGCATTACGCATTACGAATTACGCATTAAATCTCAGTCGTCAATGACTTCAAGCTCTTTTTCGTCAATAACCTTAATATCTTTCCTATTAAATATATCGTAAATTGCCGGAACTACAAAAAGTGTCATCAATGTTGCATACAAAAGTCCGCCTATACAAACAAGTGCTATCGGTCGCATCATTGCCGAGCTTTCATCTTGACTGAATGCCATAACGGAAAGTCCCAGAATTGTTGTTAGTGCCGTCATAAGAATTGGTCGAAGTCTTGTAACGCCTGCTTCTATAAGTGCTTCTCGTTTCGGCATTCCCTCGGCTCTCAGCTGGTTTATATAGTCAACGAGTACAATACCGTTGTTTACAATAATACCTGCCATCATAATGAATCCGATAATTGCAATAACGCTCATATCAAGTCCGCTGATTATAAGTGCGATAAATCCGCCTGTGAACGCTAACGGAATTGTAAACATTATGATGAACGGAGATAGCAGCGACTGGAACTGTGCAACCATTATAAGATAAATAAAGACAACGGCAAGCAAAAGCATTTCCCCAAGCTGATATACAGCTTCCATTGTAGTTTCATAAGAACCTGTGACTTCATATGTAACACTGTCGGGGAGTGTGAGATTGTCAAGCTTTGTTTTTATTTCCTCTGTGACGTTGGTTGTGTTGTAGCCGTCTTTTACGTCTGCCGTGACGTTCAGATATCTCTTCTGATTAAGACGTGTTATTGTGTTGAGCGTGTCGGCTTTTTGAATTGTCGCAATATCCGACAGCTTCGCCGTAATCTTTTCACCTTTCATATCGGTGGTTTCGATAACGTGATTTCTGATATCCTTTTCGGTAAGTCCTTTTGCAGAACCGTCCACAACGTCAACTGTGATTGAGTCTTTTCCTGTTTCAAGAAGAGTTGCTTCCTGTTCGCTGCTTAACATACCTGTGATATCCATAAACACTTGTGCAACCGTAAGACCCTTTTTCATAGCCTTTTCTTTGTCAACGCTGATTCTGAGTTCCTGAGTAGTTTCATCAATGCCGTTGAATGCGTTTTCCGTGCCGTCCGTGTTTCCGACAATATCTGCAAACTGAGTTGCATAGTCCTGTAAGGTATCCATATCGTTACAGTATACATTTATTGAAACACCTTCGCCGAACATCATTGAAGTCATATTTCCCATACCCGAGGAGTCAACCGTCATTTCACAGTCAAGGTCGGAGCATTTTTCAAGAATTTCATCAGAGATTTCTGTAATGGATTTTGAAAGCTGCTCTTTGAGAATAACATACAGTGTAACCGCCGTGTCATCTCCGCCGCCCATACCTCCTCCGATTGATACGCTCGAAAGAACATTTGAACCCACTACCGCACCTACTGTGTCGATATCTTCTATTGTGTCTAGTTTTTCAAGAATTTTATCCGTGGTTTGAGCTGCTGTTTTGAAGTCTGCTTCGTCGGGCATTGTCACCGATACGGAAAGCTGACTGCTCTGCATATCGGGCATAAACGAGAAACCCTTTGCAATTGAAAAATATGCCGAAACAACAAGGAGAACGACGGAAGCGAGAAGAAGTATTATTTTATGGTCTAAAGCTGCGGAAGCAAGTTTTTTATAGCCCACAGCGAATTTTGATTCGCCGCCCGATTCCTTAGATTTCTTTTTGCTCTGCTTTTTGAGCATACCCTTTGACATAGCCGGAACAAGTGTGATTGCAACTATAAGACTTGCAAAAAGTGCATAGGCAATTGTTAAAGCCATATCTTGGAAAAGAGTTCTCGTAAGACCGTGTACAAAAACTATCGGGAGAAATACGCAAACGGTTGTAAGAGTAGATGCGATAATAGCACCCGTAACCTGAACCGCACCCGAAACAGCTGCCTGTACAGGAGTTGCACCGTTGTTGCGAAGTCGGTAGATGTTTTCGATTACAACGACAGAGTTGTCAACAAGCATTCCTACACCCACGGCAAGACCCGAAAGAGAGATAAGATTCAAAGATATTCCCGAAAAGTACATAAGTACAATTGCAAATATTACGCTTATCGGGATTGAACAGGCAATAATAAATGTCGGGCGAATATCCCTTAAGAAGAAAAGAAGAATTACAACTGCGAAAAGTCCGCCCCAAAGCAAATTGCTGATTACGGAATTTACAATAAGGTGAATATAATCGCCTTGGTCCATAAGAGTTGTAAAGCTGAGGTCGGAATATTCCTTTGAAAGCTTTTTAAGAGCCGCCTGAATATTGTCGGAAACCTCTGCCGTTGCTGCGTCCGACTGCATTGTGAACGATACTATTACACCGTTGTCGCCGTTAAGCTTTGCATAAATATCTTCACTGTTGTCAACAAGCTTTACATCGGCAACGTCCGTAAGATAAATCGGGTCTACATTGTCAATACCCAAATCGAAGAGCAGGAGAGAGGAAAGCTCTTCTTGGTCGCCTAATTTATCGCCCACTCTGACGAGAATATTTTCCTCGCCGCCCGTGAGATAGCCTGCCGGCATTGAAAAGTTCTGAGCAGTGAGAATTTGAGATATCATTTCCATATTGACAGTGTTCGTAAGGTCGGCTTGTTCGAGAGCTTCCTTTTTGGAATCGTTAAGCTGAGTTACCGCATCGTCAAGTGAGGTTTTGGATTGTTCAAGCTGTGTAATGGTTGCGTCTACCGTGGCTTCGGTGACTTTCAAATCCGTGGAAGCAGAATTTATCTGAAATTCCGCCTGAGATTTTTGTGTGCCGAGTTCCTTTTTTGCGTCCTTGATAGTGACAGAACCTGCATCAAGCTGGTCGATAGTTGCGTAAAGAGTTTCTATTCCCGAATCTATCTGGGTGATACCGTCCTCGATAGCGGCTACGTCCGAATCGATAGACTCAAAGGAAGTGCCGAGTTCCTGTAAGCCTTGGTCGAGTGTATCCATTGAAGAATCTGCAAGGTCAAGGGCACTTTTGGTTGCTTGAAGTGTAACATTAAGTGTTGTTGGGGTAAGTCCTCTTGCTTTTATCTGAGCTTCGCACTCTGCAAGTGCGGCTTTGCCTTGAACATAGTCCGCACTTGATTTAAATTCCTTGGCAGCTTCGGCACGCTGTTCGGCTGTAAGAGTTTCATCATTTTCGATAGCGTTCAATGCGGAATCCAGTTCATCATTGGTTTTCTTGATGTTGCTGTAGGAGGTGTATAATTCGTTGAGGTCGTCATATTCGTTTTGAAGATTTTCACGTCTGGCACTAACCTCGTGAATAGCCTTTTGAACTTCCTGCATAAGCTTAAGCGTGGTTTCAAGCTGTTGCTTTTGGTCGGTGAGTTCGGATATTGTATTCACAAGAGTGAGCTTTGTTGTGAGTAACTCTTGCTCCTTGGAAGAAATTTCGGCTTCGGCAGTCGCAAGCTGTGAAGACAACTCCTCCTGCTGTTCGGTTATTGCTTCCTTGCCTTTTTCGATTTCCTCTTTGCCGTCCTTAGCCTGAGTAAGACCGTCTTCAAGCTTGGTTTTGGCATCGTCGATTTCCTTTTCGGCATCGGAGAACTGGTCGAGGATAGCGTCTTTGACGGTGCTGTTCACGCTTTTGATTTTATCCTCGGAGAGAACAACTTCAAGACTTTGCTCCACGATACCGCCGACAGAAATTGAAGCAACACCGTCAATTCCCTCCAGCTTGTTTTCGAGAGTATCTTTGGTAAAGTCGGAGAGTTCGTAAATGGTGCTGTTCTCCTTGCTGATTGCGACAATTGCCACGGGGAGCATATTCGGATTTATTTTCATAGTATAAGGAGTGCCGACTTTTTCGCCCCACGAGCCGCTTAATTGAGTGAGCTTGCTGTTGATGTCAACGGTAACGGAG
Organism: uncultured Ruminococcus sp.; assembly: GCA_902801245.1. GTDB lineage: Bacteria > Bacillota > Clostridia > Oscillospirales > Acutalibacteraceae > RUG592. Next base: position 89,130 of record CADCHW010000006.1, on the reverse strand, counting down.
TCCATATTGGCTTCATCCGAAAATTCAATCATAACCATGGAATAATTTTCGGAAGAGCTTGACGAAACCTCTTCGACGTTATCCAACGTCGCCATTGACTGTTCAAGAGGTCTGGTTACGGTAGTTTCGACTTCTTCGGGGCTTGCACCGATATATGTAGTTACAATAATTACATACGGAAGTTCCATACTCGGAAACAAGCTCGGGGTCATATCAAGATACGAAACTACACCGAGTACAATTACAAGTATGACCGCCACCAGCACGGTGAGCGGTTTTTTTACACTGAATTTTGAGAACATTTTTTAAACACGTACCTCCTTTTTTTTATATTGGAAAGCTAAAAGATTTACCATTTTAAAGTTTGGTCAAGCTTTTTAAAGCTTGCGGGGTGCAGGGGCAGAGCCCTGCTCGCTGACGGAACAAATTATCGTAGAAAATAAACTACCCCCTCAGCGAAATCGAATAAACTATAAATCAAAGCAACCCTTAGAATAATATCTTTCGGTTAAAACTAAAACAGGCAACAGCGTAGCGAATTGCCGGTCTGAGAAAGAAAAGTGCTAAATCTTAACGCTTTCGAGTATAACTTCACGTACCCGACCGAAAGTTGGTTTAATTCGGTAGTTTTAGTTTACTCTACTATAATTTGTTTTAACTTGTCACAGTCACTAACCAAAGTTAAATAATGCAGCAAAAATTGGATATTTTGCACATTTGACCGTTTTCGGCAGATGTTGCTTGCTTTTTTCATTACCAACCCATTATGATTATACTTTAATTCTTTTGTTAATAGTTTAACGATTTGTAAATTATTAATAGAATTTTAAGAAACGGGCTGTTTTGATGAAATAATTTTGAACACTTAAACTCGATTATGTTGAAAGTTGGGTTTATCGGCATTTCTGATATTAAAAAAGACCGCTTTTAAAAGCAGTCACCATAAAAAGATGTCCCCCACTGGGACACATCATAGGGATTAAATCGTAGAGAGGTGCGGGGGGTCTATTGGTTATATTGTATGTCAATTTACTGAGAAAATCAATACTTTTTGATTTTTAATTTTGTAAGATTTAAATATAATTTTAGCTTATAATAGAACTTTTTTTATCAAGATGAAGATTGAGAGAATACACAGCCGCAATAATTTTGTCGGTACAAATTGTAAATCTTTGACAGTTCAATCGACCGTTTGTAACCGCCCTTTTTCTTGAAGTCGGACGGCAGCCACTTTACGGAGTATTTTTCAGCTATGGTTTTTCCTATATCATTGATAAGCTGTGCGTTTTTCATCGGACTTATTGTAAGAGTGGTCGCAAAGTAGTTGAATCCGCCCTCGGCGGCTCTTTGTGCCGTTCGGTCAAGACGGAGTTCAAAGCACTTTTCACAGCGTTTTCCGCCCTCGGGTTCTTTTTCAAGACCCTTGACCGCATTGTAAAATACTTTGCTGTCGTAATCTTCGTCAATGTACGTGACAGGGTACTTTGTTTTCATCTCGGAAATAAGCCGTTTCTGTTCACTGCTTCGGAAAGTGTACTCAGTGTCGGGGAAAATGTTGGGATTGTAGTAAAATACCGTTATTGCAAAATAATTTGAAAGATACTCAATGACGTAGCTGCTGCACGGAGCACAGCAGCTATGAAGAAATAATGTCGGAACATTATCCTTTTGAATGTCAATGAGTTTATCAAGTTCTTTTTGATAATTTATTTTATTCATTAACACATACCAGATTCAAAATATCGCTCGGCTTCTTGACAACCGTCTTTGCTCCTGCGGAAATAAGCTCGTCCGCACCACGGAAACCCCATTCAACTCCGCAGAAGTCGATATGTGCGTTTTTGGCGGTGATAACGTCTACATCGCTGTCGCCTATGTATAAGCACTTATCCTTTTCGCCGTCAAGCTCTTCGATAACTGCATAAAGCGACTGCGGCTCGGGCTTAATCGGGAAGTTCTCCTTTTGGCCCCAGACAACATCGGGTTCGCCGTGTTCAAAAAGTGCGTCTACAATACGCTTCGCAAACTCGTCGGACTTGTTGGAAAGAACACCGATTTTTACACCTTTGTCCTTAAGCTCGGAGAGAAGCTCGGAAACACCCTCGTAAGGCTTTGTAGCTTCAAGACACTTTTCGTTATAAAGTATGTTGAAAGTACGGTATACTGCGGTTAAAAGTGTTTCGTCGTTTGACTTGTCGCCCATACTTTTCTTGATGAGGTTCTTAATGCCGCTGCCGACAAAATATCTGTACTCGTCAACGGTGTGGGTGGGAAGTTCGTAAAGGGAAAGTGTTTCGTTACAGCAGGAGGCGAGGTCGCCTAAACTGTTAACCAGTGTTCCGTCAAGGTCAAAGACGCATGTGTTGTACTTGTTCATTGTAGTTTTACTCCTTCTTTTCTTATTTCTTTTCTTTACAACTTTCTTTTCTATATAAACTAAATATTAGTGGATTGCTTTATTTTTTGACTCGATAGGCGGACAACGTCCGCAGGGTTTGGGGCAAGTATTGAGTTGGTTTTTCTTTGACCGGCAATTCGCTACGCTCTTGCCTAATTTGGTTTTAGTCGAAAGATTGTTTTTTTGTGAGATTTTTTATTTGTTTTTCTGATAATAGTTTATTTCGTTTCGCTGAGGGTAGTTTATTTTTCTTTTCAAGTTTGTTCCGTCAGCGAGCGGGGCTCTGCCCCTGCACCCCGCAAGCTTTGAAAAGCTTGACCAAACTTTAACAGGCTTCGCTTTCCCGAAAGATTATTTTATTAATACACCTTATTTCCCCAGCAATACCGCCCGAACAGGTGATGCTTCCATTCCGCCCAATTTCAGCGGCAATGCACTCAGAATATAATTTCCGTCCTGAACACCGTCAAGGTTTAAGTTTTCAAGTATCAAAGTTCCCTTTGAAAGCAGTTCCTTGTGAACTTCCTCTTCCTGTTCACGGAAAGATATCGATACTGCGTCTATCCCGACAAGAACAATGCCGTTATCGGTGAGAACTCTCGCCGCACTCAATTCAAGCGACGCTTTACCCTTGCCGTGAATAAGCAAACGTTTTTTACAGTACGGTAAAAGCTTATCCATATCTTCGCCGGTCAAAATTCCCGTTATGCTTACAACCGTACAAGAACCATAGCATTTTTCAAGCGGACATTTGTCAATGCTTTCGCCGTTTTCAAAGTAGTGAAGCGGTGCGTCAATGTGAGTTCCCGAATGCGGTGTCATGCCGAAAACGGAAAGATTGTATTCGGAGCTTTTGCCGATTTTCCTGAACCACTTGTATTTCGGCTGTGGGTCGTCATCGTAATTCGGAGCAGTGAATGTTTCTCTTGATATGTCAATTATTTTCATATAATATCAATCCTTGCAGTAACGGTTTTCGGAAACTAGTCAATAATACCTTTAGTTATTTGAGAGAAATCAATCGATTCTCCCGTTGTGCTGAATATTGCACCGATTATATTATCTGTTGAAGCAAAATATCTGCTTTCATAGTATAATGGGTAAAGGTAACCGTAATCTATAAGATAGCTCTCTGCATCTATCAACGCATCTATTGAGTCCGTGCCGTTTTCGGAAAGGGCGGTTTCAATAAATTCGTTGTAGGCAGGATAGTTGAGGTTAATGTAATTGTCGGGGGAGTCGGTCGTGAACCTTGAAAGAAATTCCATAGGGGAATCGACTGCCGTGTTCAGAGGTGCAATAGCAATTTCATAGTCGCCGCTGTTAATTCTCTCTTCAAGTTCGTTTCGTGAAAGAGGCTGTTTGTTGAAGTAGCAGCCCGAGGTTTCATTCCAGACCTCTATAATTGATGTGACTAATCTTGACGAAGTTTCATCGTCAAGATATAATATAGTATAAGTCGATTTTAACTCTATATTCTTTTCGTCAAGCTCTTCAACGGCTGTGTTGTACATTTCCGCAGAATCCGCAGAATATTCAAGCTTAAATTCGCCTGCCTGTGTACGGTAATTTCTGCCTGCAAACAGAACATTGTCGGCAATCAGCTGTGAAGTTTTGACATAGCTTTCGGGGGTGTTTTTCAGAAGATAATCTCTGTTGAGAGAGGTTAAAAGCGACACACGAAGTTTGGCATTTTTAAATGCAGGAATATTTGTGTTGTAACATATGCCCCAAAGTGTATTGTTTGTGGTAGTGATGTTAAAATTATTTTCCTTTGCATTGTTAAGCTGATTTCCGTAAATTTCGCAGATATCCGTTTCGCCCGAAAGTATCGAATTAATGGGGTCTGTCGGCTGTTGACCGTAGGTGAAGTTTACACCCAGCGGCACAGCAGGATTTGCGGCATTGTAAAATTCATTGCGTCTGATGTAAATATAACTGTCGTGATCCCAGCCGTAGGTTTCTCTGATTTTGAAAGGTCCGTTTGTGATTGTAAGTTCGTCGCTCTTGCCGTATTTTCCCTTTGAGGAATTGAAGAATTTTTCGTTGCACGGCATAGCGACGGGCTCTGTAAGCACAATAAGAAGTGCGTTCGATTCGTATTCAAGGTCAATTTGGAGAGTATGCTCGTCTATAGCAGAAACTCCGAGTTTGTCGGCAGTGACCTCACCGTTATAGTATGAGGAAGCATTTTTTATAAGAAAAAGGTCGGTTGCGTCTTCCGAGCCTGTTTCGGGGTCGAGTGCCCTTTTAAAGCCGAAAACAAAATCATCGGCGGTTACGGGAGTGCCGTTGCTCCATTTAGTATTTTCATAAAGATGAAAAACATACGAAAGACCGTCCGAAGAAATATCCCAGCTTTCAGCCATACCGTTTTTTATATTGCCCTCGGAATCGGTGCGGACAAGTCCCTCGAACAGATTTGTGATTAGCATATAAGAAGAATAATCATCGGCAATCTGGGGGTCGAGGGTGACAGGGTCGGCACTTAACGTAAATGAAATTATCTCCTCTTCGGGGTGAGGGGTATTGTTACGGCATGAGGTCGCCGTAAATATCAGTGACAGAATCAATAAAAAAAGACAAATTTTTTTACTTGTTTTTTTCATAGCAATAATCATATCCTAAATTTAAAATTATTTCAAATATATCAACAAAACGATTGTTTTCACTGAATCTTAAAAACACCAAAAATATTACATCTATCATTATAGCAGAGTATCTTGTTAAAAACAACTAAATTATATTCCAAACTTTTATTTACAATTGCTTTTATTTAGGAAAAATTTGCACAAATTTATTATATCACTTTTTACACGAAAAAAACACGCTGTCACCGATAACACGATGACAGCCTTTTTTGTAATTCGTAATTTTAAGCTGATTTTCTCAGCTCACGGACTTGCTCGATTGTGAGGTCGCAGCTTTCGGCAATCTTTTCATCGGGCAATATTCCCATATTCAATAGAGATTTTGCAATCTTTATTGATTTCTCAAATTGAGCTTCATCACGGACTTCATCACGGATTTCGTCAATGTTTTTAGCAATCCATTCATCAGCAAGTGCCTTAAATCTACGGTCTATTGCTTCCGACATATTATCAAAACCTCTTTCTGTAAAAATTGACTTTAATTTACAGATTTTTTAAGCTGATTTTCTAAGCTCACGGACTTGCTGGATTGTGAGGTCGCAGCTTTCGGGAGGTCGCAGCTTTCGGCAATTTGTTCGTCGGGCATTATTCCTATATTCAATAGAGATTTTGCAATCTTTATTGATTTCTCAAATTGAGCTTCATCACGGACTTCATCACGGACTTCATCACGGACTTCATCACGAACTTCATCACGGACTTCGCTACGAACTTCATCACGAACTTCATCACGGACTTCATCACGAACTTCATCACGAACTTCATCACGAACTTCATCACGAACTTCGCTACGGAGTTCATCACGGACTTCGCTACGAACTTCATCACGGAGTTTATTTTCAAGTGCCTTAAATCTACGCTCTATACTATCTGACATATCATCAAGCTCCTTTTCTGTAGGTTTTACTTTCAATTCTTCAAATCTGCTTTGAAGAATTTTGTTACGCATTTTTGATGCATCTTTACATTTAAAATCATGGATAATATTTTCCAGACTTGAGTTGCCCGTACCCTTATACGCTCCGTTTACATAGATAATATGTGAGCCGTCGTTGAATTGTTTGTCTGCTTCAAGAACAGTTCTTTCAATATGATAGATTGGCTTGTTCAGCTTGAAGATATCATGTTCGGTAATAAAAATAACATACGAATCATTTATTTTAAAAAATTCTTGTTTTTGTCCCAATGATTTAGTATCAAGCATACTTGAATGAAACCTTGCTCGCTGAGGTTTTGCACCGTCGGAGCGGCGTTGAATTTCAATATCGTATTTTTTGTTGGGGTCTTCCGCATAGATGTCTAATGTTACATCACGACCGTTTACGTTATCAATTGTATATTGGGTACTCATACTTTTGATTGTTACCTCAAACGGAAGAAAAGCATCCAGCAGCTCTTTAACACATTCGGGTCTGTCTTGAAAAAATACCGTCATAAAAAAGTCGTCCATAAGGGTTGCGTCTTTTAAAAATCCGGAAATATCGAGGATTTTTCGTTTGCTCATCGGTATCACTTCCTTTGCTTGAACCTATTATATCACATTACTCATAAAATTACAACCGTTAAGCTTATAATTTTTATAATTATGTTCATCATAAATAAATAATAATTATTTTACGGATTATATATGATAAAATATCTTCTATACTTTCTCCAATAAAGATTAATAAGTTACAGAAAATTTATATCAATCGCTTTTTTATCAAACAGCCGTTAAAAACCTTTGACTTATGGGGGTTGTTTATGATAGAATTAAAATGAGAAAATAAAAAGAGAAAGAAAATTAAATAAGGAAGAGAAACAATAGGGTGTTTGAATATGGATATTTTTTCGGTATTTACCTTATGCGGAGGACTTGCGTTTTTCCTGTTCGGAATGAACCTGCTTTCAAGCGGACTGGAAAAAATGGCAGGCGGTAAGCTTGAATCATTGCTCAAAAAAACTACTTCAAATCCGCTGAAAGGACTGCTTCTCGGTGCGGCTATTACTGTCGCAATTCAGTCGTCGTCGGCTGTTACGGTTATGCTTGTCGGACTTGTAAACTCGGGCATTATGCAATTGGGACAGACGGTGTGTGTGATTATGGGCTCGAATATCGGTACTACAATCACGGCTTGGATATTGGGTCTGTCGGGTATTGAAAGCGATAATGTTTTTGTCAATCTTATGAAGCCGGAATCCTTTTCGCCGCTTCTGGCTCTTATCGGTATGATATTTATTATGGGGTCGAAGTCCGATAAAAAGAAAAGTATAGGCACTGTTTTAATTGGCTTTTCCATACTTATGACCGGTATGGATATGATGAAAAATTCCGTTGCACCGCTTGCGGACGACCCAAACTTTGGCAAGGTGCTGACAATGTTTACAAATCCGATTTTCGGTGTTATTGTGGGTGCTTTGTTTACGGGTATTATTCAAAGCTCGGCGGCATCTGTCGGTGTTTTGCAGGCTTTGGCTATTAACGGCGGAGTAACGTATTCAATGGCAATTCCGATTATTATGGGTCAAAATATCGGTACTTGCGTTACTGCATTGATTTCCAGTATAGGTGTAAACAGAAACGCTAAACGTGTTTCTATAATTCATATTTCATTTAACTTAATTGGTACAATGATCTATTTGACATTGTATTGCGTTTTGAATGCTGTTTTCGATTTCACATTTTCCGATTGGCAGATAGACGCTTTCGGAATTGCATTGGTTCACAGTATTTTTAACGTTGCAACTGTTGTCTTGCTGTTCCCGTTCTCAAAGCATATTGAAAAGCTTGCCTACCTTATTATTAAGGATAAGACAGAGGGTACGGCAGAGGACGAGGTTTACAGCTTTGTGGACGTTCGTTTGCTTTCAACTCCGTCTGTTGCTATTCGTGAGTGTAACAGCAAATGTAAGAAAATGGCTAAACTCGCAAAGGAAACTATTTTTTTGGCTATCGGTCTTATTGACAATTATAATGAAAAGGTTTACAAGGAAGTTCTTGAAAATGAAGACTTGCTCGACCTTTACGAAGATAAGCTCGGAACATACCTTGTTAAGCTTTCCGGTAAGGAGCTTTCCGACCTTGACAGTCAGAGTGTTTCACGTCAGCTGCATACTATCGGTGACTTTGAGAGAATCGGCGACCATGCTGTGAATATTTTACAGGTTGCCGAGGAAATGCACGATAAGAAGCTGAATTTCTCCAGTGAGGCTAAAAAGGAAATTGCTGTTCTTATTGCCGCTTTGACGGAAATTCTCAACACGACTACGGAAGCCTACGTCAACAATGATGTTTCGATTGCCAAAAGGGTTGAGCCGCTGGAGGAAACTATCGATAATCTTATTATCGAGATTAAGACAAGTCACATTCAAAGGCTTAAAGCAGGAGAGTGTTCAATTGAGCTTGGATTTATTCTCTCTGATTTGCTCACAAACTGTGAGAGAGTTTCCGACCACTGCTCAAATGTTGCGATTGCTATTATTGAAACAAGTCAGTTTTCGTTTGACGCTCATGAGTATCTGAATACGGTTAAACGCAAGGGCAACAAGGAATTTGAGAATGAGTATGAGATGTATAAAAATAAGTATACTATAAACAAATAATATTATAATAGTACATCGGTAGGACTTTTTGGGTTTTACCGGTGTTTTTTTGTGGCAAAAAAATAAATTACCACCGGTTTTTCCGGTGGTCTAAAAAATATATATTATTTTTTCATTCTGTCGATAATTGCCTTTTTTATAACTCTTGCGACTTCGTCGTTTGTATTTTGGAGCTTTATTTTGTTTACAAGATAGGGGTAGCCTTTTTGAGCAACCAAAGCTCCGAAAATTTCGTCGGAGAAAGAGTTGGATACTATAAAAACATCGGAAAAATCCAGAACCGTTCTTTCCTCGTCATTAACTATTATATTGCGAATCTGTTTGCCTATTTCACGAGTTCCCAGACTTTTTCCGTATTCTTTTATTGATATTACCATTCAAATCGACCTCCTCATTAGCCAGTGTTATGACCACAATCCATCTAATTCATCATCGCATTCGTCAACCGAAGCGGGAATCATACAATTATCAAATACATCATCATAGTCAACTGTATTTTCTGTGTCAATACGTAAAAATACCAACGTACCGTTCCATTTATCCGATTTTCTTATTACGGGATTACAGCCGCTTGAAACCTCTAAACAATAATTTCCGGAATATAAATAAAGGTCGCCGCCGTTTGCTTTGATAAATTGTGTGGTATGATACAAGCCGTTTCCCATACCACTGCCGTTGGTAACGTTAGCTTCTACACATTTTATCATAGCTTCTTCTTCCGTAATATCTTGATACAGCGAATTTGGGGAACTCGTCAAAGAATTATATATACCCATACCTGTATCAACAATACATATGCGTATTTCTTTTTTATTAGGAAAATTCTGAGCAGAAATGTAACCTGTACCACATTCTCCGGAATGATTCTGAATATTGTCAATAAGCTCCCAGATACAATAATTTAAACATCTGTACAATTCCTCTTTAAGTTTATAATTATCCCTAAAGATTTTTATAATATTATCCACAATATTAGATTGTATAGTTACTTTGTTATTTTTATCGAAATTCAGCGGAGTAATTTCAATAAATTTTCCCATACTATCGTGTTTTTGATAAACAGGCTCTTTTTCATTATATGGAATTAATTTGAAAAATTTCATTCTGTGTAAGTAAAGATTTGAAATATCATAATCTATATTATTTATAATGAAATTATTGTATGTATTATTACACCAATTAATAAAAGCTACTAAAGAAGTCAGTACTTCAGGATATACAAAATTTTTTTTAAATTCTATGCTTAATTCCAGATTTTCATATACTGTATTGTTTAGAGCTTCTTGTATCTGAGGAATTATATTGTAAATTTCACTTGAATTTTTTACAATAATTTTCATAATATCATACAACCTTTATAATTTAAAAATCAATAGCAAAGCTTAAAGTTACTATACTTATATTATACACCATTGTTAGACAAAATGCAATATGCAACAAAAATTTCTGTATAAGCATTTCCTTGAGAAGATAGCAAAATTTATATTAATTGTTGACAAATTCTAATATTTGTGATATCTTATTATATAGTATGAACTGTTTTATACGGAAAGAGTTTGGCTTTATAAGAAAATTAAAAAACGGTTTCCTTGACAATTTCCGAAATCCGGTGATTTTTGCAAATGATTATATGACAAAATTCCGCAAGAAAATCTATAATAATTTCCTCATAATTCAATAAAAGTTTATAAATAACGGTTGTAATTCTCTCCGAAATGAGTTATAATATTATATGATACAGTAAAGATTAGCGAAAGGATGGGGTTTAATGCTTGATAAAACAAGAGTTTTCTCGTTGACGGATAATGAAGAGGGTATCAAGGCTTCTTTAACCGTGGTGTATGACGCACTCAAGGAAAAGGGGTATAATCCCGTCAATCAGATAGTAGGCTATATCGTTTCTGAAGATCCTACATATATTACTACTCATAAGAATGCAAGAAATATTATCAGAAAGATTGACAGAGATGATTTGCTTGAAACGCTTGTGAAATCGTTTCTTGATGTGAATTGAGGGGGAGAGAAATTATGCCTAATTTAATTTATAAAAATAAACCGCTTGTCCGCAGCGGAAATACTCTTTATTACGGAGATGTGTCCGATAAATATGTTGTTTGTATGCAGATTGAATCCACTAAAAAGGTGGGCAATCTTGATGTTGCCGATAAGGTTAGCATTCAGCTTATTTCCACTGATCCCGAGGTGAGCCGCAGAAAGAGAATTGTTAAGTCGGCGAAAAAGGACGGTCTTTTTGCAGCGGTGGATATTGCGGAAGCTTGGCTCAGAAGATACTGCAAGAACAGCAATCCGCCTAAGGAAAAGTAATAATAGTTCGTAATGCGTAATTGCGGCAGAGGGCGGTTTGTCTTTCTGTTCGGAATAATTTTTGGTTTACAGCGATTGGTGGTCGGTTATCTCGGACGCTAATCGCTTTTTTTGTGTAATAGAAATAAATGTTAATAAAAATTTTAATATTTGTTGCAGAAAATGGTTGAATAACTGTGGGATAAATGATAAAATTATACTAACGAATATTAAGATTTACCGCTTTTTTTCTTAGACCGGCAATTCGCTATGCTCTTGCCTTTTTTTGTTTGGGTGGAGAGTTTTTGGTTTTTTGATTGTTTTGATAGTCTATTTCATTTCGCTGAGGATAGTTTATTTTTCTTTGCAAATTGGTTTTGTCACCGACCAAAGGCTCTGCCTTTGGAATCCGCAAGCTTTAAAAAGCTTGACCAAACTTTAAAATGGTAAATCTTTTGGCTTTCGAGTATAAATCAGTATTAATGAATAAAAAGAAGGTGGGAAAATGGATTACTGCTATCATTGTGTGGCGGAAATTGACGAACCCGAAAACCCTTACTGTCCTCAGTGCGGCAAGGAACATAATGTCTACTATTCGCAGAGCTTTGAAATTCCTGCCGGAACTTACCTCTGTGATAACAGATATTTTGTCGGTAAAAGCCTTGGCAGCGGTGGGTTTGGTATTACGTACCTTGGATTTGATGTGAAAATTAATAAGAAAATAGTAATTAAAGAAACTTTTTATAACGGGATTTTTAGAAGAAACAGTCAAAATATTACGTTGAGTGACCCTTTAAGGGTCGAGTATGACAGTACTATATCGCTTGACGAAATTATGAGCAAAACACAAAAGGAATGCTTTTGTCTTTCAAGAGCGGAAAGTTTTAATAATATTGTTAAAGTGTATGATTGGTTTGCAGAAAATAATACTGCTTACATAATAACAGAGTACATAAACGGTGATACGCTTTTTGACAGAGTTGTTAAAAACGGCGTATACACTTGGGAAGAGCTGTATTTGAAATTCAAGCCGCTTTTGCAAAGTCTTTCTCAGCTTCATAAAATGGATTTGCTTCACAGAGATATTAAACCGCATAATATTATGCTTAGAAATGTATTTAAGTCAAAAGAGGATTTTGTGTTGATTGATTTCGGTCTTGCAAGGTCAAATCAAAAGAGTACCCTTGCGACTGTGGCGGCTTTTACTCCGGGTTACTCTCCGTTTGAACAGAGAACTTTGACTAAAAAGGACGGCACTTACACCGACGTTTACGCTCTCGGTGCAACTATGTATTATGCGTTGACGGGTGAAACTCCGAATGATGAGGTTGTGGGAGATGTTCACGATAATTTTCCAAGACTTCGTGATTTGCGGTCTTCGGGAACAATAAGCGAACAGGTGTACAATGCTTTTGTGTCGGCATTGCAGCCGAATTTCAGAAATCGCTGTCAAACAATTGACGAGTTTATTGACGAGCTGGAGGGCGGTGCGGAGTATCAAACTCCGGTTGAGTCGCCGTTTAACAGGAAGTCAACTTCTTCGACGTCGAGGGAAACACAGTACGCTTCCGCTAATTCGCCTTATGAAGAGGAGATTTTTTCCGAGCCTTTGGATTCCGGTGCTAGAACAAGCTATGCTTCTCCGCAGAATAATGTTCGGCAGAATTATATCAGTTATCAGCCGCAGCCGCAGGTTCAGCAGTCTGCACCCATTTATGTTTCCGTGCAGCAGCCGCCCAACAACAAAAAACACAGCGGACTTTCAAACTTTATTTTGTTTTTGTTTATGGTTATTTTGCTTGCGGCGGTTATAGCTTTGCTTGACGCATTGGATATAATTTCTCAGCCTGATTTTTTACCGCCTGATTATGAGGATTCGGAAGTTGTAGTTACAGATTATGACAATGACACAGATTCGGAGGATTTGGGCGATGATATTATTATTGAGAATTACATAGGAAGAAATTTTGAAGAAGTAAAAGCAGAGCTTGAAGAGAAGGGATTTACGGTAACGTACCGTACCGAGGTGGATTCGAGTGTTGACGAGGGAACTATTTTAAATCAAACCGATAATCCGGGCGAAAAGAAGGAAATTGGAGGTAATTTTAATTTTACTGTTTCAAAAAAAGGTTCAACATCTTCGGCAGCGGTTTCATCGTCGGCGGCTTCGTCGGCTGTCGTAAGCAGTAAGTTATCGGTAAACTCGGGAGGTTCGGGCGGTTCGGTCAGTTCGGCGGCGGTGAGCAGTGTAAAGGAGAGTGTTTCAAGTGTGGCTGTGCAGAGTACTGTTAGTGTAGCGACGGAAAGTGTGGCTGAGGTTGTTTCGGAAGATGAAGACTTTTATGATGATACTAATTTAGACCTTACTTCCACTTATACCAGAAAGTTTTTTACAAAACCGTCTACTTATTCGTCAAAGCTTGATGACGAGTACGGTGCTAACGGAAGGTTATATACGTACGGTGCAGATAATATTTTGTATGAGAATGACGGAACTTGTTGGTGCGAGGGTGTTGACGGTGTTGGAAAAGGTGAATGGTTTCAGTATAACAACAACACGGATATACCAATATCGCAGTGCGGTATTATAAACGGATACAACAAAGACAAAACAACGTTTAACAATAACGGTCGTTTGACGAAGATAAGATTTGAGTTTTCGGACGGCACGGCGGAAGAAGCCGATATAGACCCGAATACTATGGCTGAACAGACTTTTTATTTTGGCAGGGTTGTTTATACAAGCTATCTCAGAGTTGTGATTGTCGATGCGGTAAGCGGAGATAAGTATGACGATACGTGTATATCTTTTATTCACCCCAGATAATAGCAATAAAACTTGAAGATAAATTTCACTAAAGAAAACCAAATGGAAGATTTATATTTTCATTTTCATAAAATACTCTTTCTGATAATTGAGGGAGTATTTTTATAATGTTATAACACAAAAAGGGCGAATCACAAATAATTGTGTTCGCCCTTTCAATATTTTATCTTAGTTAATACAATCAATTAACTTTAATGATATTATCGGAATTGATTATTTAACTTTCCAAAGTTCCTTTGCGTACTGGAGGATTGTTCTGTCGGAGCTGAAATGACCTGCATTTGCAACATTCATAAGACACTTCTTGCCGAATGCTTCTCTGTCTGCATAGTCTGCATTAGCCTTAATCTTAGCGTCTACATATGACGGGAGGTCAAGGAGAATGAAGTAATGGTCGGGAGCATGCCAGTGTGCACCGTAAACAAGTGAATGGTAAAGCTCTTTGAAGCTGCCCTCGCCGTCACCGTACTTGCCGCCGTCACTGAATGTGCCGTTTACAAGTGTGTCGATAACTTTCTTAATCTCGTTGCTCTTGTCGTAGATAGCCTTGGAGCTGTAGGAGTTTGTAGCCTTAAGCTTGTCAATCTCTTCAACTCTTGCACCGAAGATGTATTCGTTCTCTTCGCCTGCTTCCTTTGTAATCTCAACGTTAGCACCGTCATATGTACCAAGTGTAACAGCACCGTTAAGCATAAACTTCATGTTACCTGTACCGGAAGCCTCTGTACCTGCTGTTGAAATCTGCTCGGAGAAATCAGCTGCCGTTACAATCTTCTCAGCGTAGGATACATTGTAGTTGTGTACAAATACAACCTTAATCTTGTCGTTTACAGCAGGGTCGTTGTTTACAACTCTTGCAATCTCGTTGATGTACTTGATGATTGCCTTAGCTCTTGCATAGCCCGGAGCTGCCTTTGCACCGAAAATGAATGCTGTCGGCTGCCAGTTCGGGAGCTTGCCCTCTTTGAGCTTGAAGTAAATGTCAACGATAGAGAATGCGTTGAGGAGCTGTCTTTTGTACTCGTGCAAACGCTTAACCTGAATGTCAAAGATGAAGTTGGGGTCAAGCTTAACGCCCTCGTTCTTCTCGATGAAGTCTGCAAGCTGCTTCTTCTTCTCGAACTTGATGTCGTTAAATCTCTTGATTGTGTCTGTGTCAATCTTGCTCTCAAGCTTCTTAAGCTCGGAAAGATCTCTGAGGTATGCGTCCGAACCGATTTTCTCTGTGAGAAGCTCTGAAAGCTCGGGGTTGCAAAGACCAAGCCAACGACGCTGTGTGATACCGTTTGTCTTGTTCTGGAAACGCTCGGGGTAAATCTTGTACCAGTCGTTGAGAACATCGTTCTTGAGAATCTCTGTGTGAATCCATGCAACACCGTTTGTATAGCTTGAAGCATAAACTGCAAGTCTTGCCATATGTACAACGCCGCCGTCAATAATTCTCATATTGCTGATGTTTGTCTTGCCGGAAAGGTCCTTAACAAGTCTGTCTGCAATCTTCTCAATGATAGCATAAACCTCGGGAATTACACTTCTGATAAGCTCGATATTCCACTTCTCAAGAGCCTCTGCCATAACTGTATGGTTTGTGTAAGCGAAAGTCTTTTGAGCAATTGTGAATGCCTTGTCAAATGTAAGACCGTCATTGATGAGCAAACGGATAAGCTCGGGGATAGATACTACAGGGTGTGTATCGTTGAGCTGAATTGCTGCGTGGTCGGAGAACTTGCTGTAATCGTTGCCGTACTTGCTCTTGTATCTCTTGATGATATCCTGCAATGATGCGGAACAGAAGAAGTACTGCTGCTTAAGTCTGAGAACCTTACCCTTGTGCTGGTTGTCGTTCGGGTAAAGAACCTTTGTGATATCCTCAGCGTCATTCTTTGCCTGTACGGAACCCTGATAGTCAAAGTTGTTGAACTTGAGGAAGTCAAAGTTCTCAACTGCTTCAGCTTCCCAAAGACGGAGAGTGTTGATGTTCTCTGTGCCGTAGCCGATAACAGCCATATCGTAAGGAACTGCCTTTACTGTCTGGTCTGCAAACTTAACGAGAACTGTATCCTCGTTTCTGCGAATACACCACGGGTCGCCGAAACGCTGCCAGTCGTCTGCTGTTTCAACCTGAAAACCGTCGGTGATGTCCTGCTTGAAAAGACCGTACTTGTAGCGGATTCCGTAACCGTCGAGCGGAACGTCCTGTGTAGCTGCGGAATCAAGGAAGCATGCTGCAAGACGACCCAAACCGCCGTTGCCGAGAGCTGCATCGTCGATATCCTCGAATACGTTGATGTCAATGCCTTTCTTAGCAAGCAAATCCTTAACATCGTCAAGAATGCCGAGGCAGAAGAGGTTGTTGTACATCATACGACCCATAAGGAACTCAGCAGAGAAATAGTAAGCACGTCTGTTGTTTGCGTGAACATTCTTAGCCTTTGTCCAGCGGTCTGCGATTTCGCCCATGATAGCCTTGCCGAGAACCTCGTGAAGCTCCGGAACGGATAATTCTTCAATTTTCTTACAGTAGTCTGTCTTTGCTGCAAGCTCAAGTTTCTCCAATATTGAGTTGCTTTCCAATTTCTTTTCCATTGTCTTAGTCCTCCAACCTGTTATAGTTTTTAGATAATTCTTTAATTTTATCGGCAAGACCGTCGGAAGCGTAGTCCTTGGAGATTCTCCACTCCCAGTTTCCTCCGAGTGTTGACGGAGTGTTCATTCTTGCCTCGCTGCCAAGACCGAGATAGTCTTGCATTTGGATAATACAATAGTCGCTTACGCTTTCGTAAGCTGTTCTGATGATACCCCAGTTGAACGGCTCGTCCGGTGACATTTTGCAGTATTCTCTTGCAAATCTCACATAATCGGGGTTGGTTGAACCTGCCCAGCCAATAAGAGTATCATTGTCGTGAGTTCCCGAGTAAACAACGCAGTTGGGGGTGTATGTATGAGGAAGATAATTGTTTTCCTCGCCGCCGTCAAACGCAAACTCAAGAACTTTCATACCCGGATAACCCGAGTCTTTCAAAAGCTGAATAACGCCCGGAGTCATAGTTCCGAGGTCTTCGGCAATAATAGGCAAATCGCCGAGTTCTTCTCTCATAAGATTAAAGAACTCAATTCCCGGACCGTCTTTCCAAGAGCCGTGAACGGCATCTTCGGCAGGGAACGGAATAGCGTAATAATCGTTGAATGCACGGAAGTGGTCTATTCTGGTTATATCGAAAAGCTCGCTTGCTGCTTTAATGCGTGCAAACCACCACTTGTATCCTGTACTTTTGAGGTACTCCCAATTGTAGAGGGGGTTTCCCCAGAGCTGACCCGTAGCGGAGAAATAATCCGGCGGACAGCCTGCAACGCAGACGGGTCTTCTTTCTTCGTCAAGCCAGAACACTTCGGGATTAGCCCAAGTGTCGGCACTGTCCATTGCAACGTAAATCGGCATATCGCCTATAATCTGAATGCCCAATCCGTTGACGTAGGCACGGAAAGCGTCCCACTGCTGATAGAACTTATACTGAACGAATTTCCAGAATGAAATTTCCTTGCTCAGTTTTCTCTTATACTTTTTAAGACCCTCTTCGGTTCTAAGGCGAATGGAATCATCTTCCCATTCTGTCCACGCTTTGTTTCCGAAAGAACTCTTAACAGCCATATAGAGAGCATAGTTGGTAATCCAAGATTTATTCTTTGCTTTTGCACACCAACTTCTGAACTTTTTCTGCTCCTGTTCCTGAACGGGATTTTTTTCCTTGAAATTGTTGAAAGCAATTCTCAAAACGGCGAATCTGTTGTTATAGATTTTTTCGTAATCAACTTTTTCGTCATTGTCGCCCCAATCGATATTTTGATAATCCTCGGGAGTTAAAAGACCCTCTTCGCAGAGTTTGTCGAGGTCAATCATATAGGGATTGCCTGCGAATGTTGAGAAGGACTGATAGGGTGAGTCGCCGTAGCTTGTAGGTCCTACGGGGAGAATCTGCCAGTATTTCTGACCTGCACTTTTCAGAAAATCGGCAAAAGCGTAAGCCTCTTTTCCGATAGTGCCGATACCGTACGGAGTAGGCAGCGATGTAATGGGCATCAAAATGCCCGCAGCTCTTGACATCAAATTCACAACCTTTCGTAAATCCGTGCACTGCTTACAGTTAGATTTTGTTAGACCGTAATTTTAATTTTTTAAAATACATTTATCTTGTCATACCGAAGAGTTTGCAGCGGAATTTTATTTTACTTTTTTTGTATAAAAATTTATCTGTAAACAAGGGTAGTCGCATTTCACACGTCAAACCACATCTACACTATTTTATTTTAACATAGATTTCGCCGATAAGCAAGGGGTTAAATTAAAATAAGCAAAAAAATAATACAAAAACAAGGATTTTGATGTTGTAAAATTATAAAAATTTTTGTTTTTTCGGTGTAAGGTGAAAATGAAATAACAATAGTTATTATAATTAATAGAAAATTGTGAAAAAACATCTCCAAAGTTGAGAGTGTCATAAAGAAAAGCACCGACCTGAGGTTTATTGAGGTTCGGTGTTTTTCGGCGAATGCTACTTATATACTATTATACATATTTGTCGTAAAAAGTCAAGAGAGAATAAAAGAATAAAGAATGAAGAATAAATAATAATGAATAAATGTGGTTGGCAAGCTTACGCTTGCATTTTTAAGCAGTTATGAATAATGGTCTAAAAGATTTAACATTTAAAGTTTGGTCAAGCTTTTTAAAGCTTGCGGGGTGCAGGGGCAGAGCCCTGCTCGCTGACGGAATAAATTGTTGTAGAAAAGTAAATTACCCTCAGCGAAACTAAACAAACCAGCAACAGCAAATAACAAAAGCACTTCTCAAAACAATATCTTTCCATAAAAACCAAAACAGGCAACAGCGTAGCGAATTGCCGGTCGAAGAAAGAAAAGTCGTAAATCTTAATGCTTGCGAGTATATGAATAACAGTGAGTTTGTTTCGCTGACAATGATTATTTATTCACTAAAAAATAAAACAAATTCGCAAAAGCAAACAGACTTCCGATTATCGATAACCTCTTATAAAATGCAAACCGCAGGTTTGCCGCCGCATTTCTTCTTTATTCTTTCTTCTCTATTATTTATCAGATGATTCCTCGTGCGAAGTTGAGGATTATGTCGTAGCCGACGGCAAAGTTAATGTTCTGACCGTCATCAATGCCCGATGTGCTTATTCCGATAACTTCTCCGTACATATTGAGTACCGCACCGCCCGAACTTCCGCTTGAAATGGGAGCTGTAAATTGTATCATATTAACTCCGTCAATCGTTCTGAATGCGGAAATAATTCCGTCCGAAACAGTGTTGAACAATCCCTCGGGACTTCCTATCGCAACTACCTTTTGACCTCGGACAAGCGGTTTTGTGCCTCTGTAAATCGGGAGCGGCATTAGTGCTCGGTCGATTTTCAGAATTGCCAAATCAAAGTCGGAGTGATACTTGACTATGCTGTTTGTGAAGTAAACTCTTTCGTCATTTTCGATTCTTATTGCATATTCGTTCGATTGTTTCGCAACGTGGAAATTGGTTAAGATATAGCCGTTGCGTGCAATCATAATTCCCGAACCGCTTCCGAGTATACGGAATTTGTCGGGGTCGCCGGGTTTACGCTGAATGCCGAAAATCTGAACAACGGACGAAGCAAGCACGGCTAAATCTTCATAGCTTTTTTCCTGCCTTTGCGGAATTGTCGGCTGAACATAGGAAGTACTGCGTACAGGCTGAGGAGCTTGCGGCGGTCGGGTCGGTAGGGATGGTCGGGGAACAGGCGGCTGTACGGGGGTATTTTGTCTGTTTTGACGTGGAGGGATTGTAACTGCGGGATTGTTGTTCTGTCGTGGCTGCGGCTGTACCGAGGGGACAGGCTGTTTTCTGCTGCGTGGAGGTATTTTTACGGTGGGGTTACTGTTTTGAGGTGTCGGAGGAGTATAGTTGTTTCTGTAATCGGGCTTTAACGTCTGAGTATGTATTTTTGTAAACGGGGGAATGTTTGTATTTCCGAGATGACCGAGAACGGTAACAGCGAAAACGTTCAGATTTTTTGAGGGGATATCCAAATCCTTTTTATTTTGCAGAAGCAAAACGTCCGCACCCGTGAGGGCAAGCATACAATAAAAAAGATATTCCTGAATTTTTGAAACGTTCTCACCGACTATTTTTATGCCGTCCGAAGCACGGCTGTCGCTCACCGTATCTTTTACGGCGAAATCGTATCGAAAAAGAAGATTCATTGCAAAATTCTTTTCGATTGAGTCGGTTGTGTTTTTTCTTGATTTTCGGAAAAGGTCAAGTGTTTGGGTCAAAGCGGCGGCAAGCTGTTCCGACAGCTTTTCATTATATACCGTTGCCGCTGTGGGTGCTTTGCGTTTGAAGTTTCTGAGCCATTCGTTGTACTTATTCTCGTAAAAGCCGACCTTATCAGGGGGAAGAGTGGGGAGAGAGGATATTCTGTTATAGGCGAACGCCCCACGAAGTTTGTTATCCATATTTGAGATGTCGGTTAAATAGGAGTTGTTTTCGCCTACAAGACATACGAAAACGTTGTTATCTCCGCTTGGGTTATGGTTTACAAAGTCGGGAATACTTTTGATGTTTTGGGAGTTTTGAAGTATTGTGTTAGTGTCAGACATAAAGGTACCGCCTTTTGCAAAAATTTACACCATAATTATACCACAATTTCTTAAAAATATCTACCATTTTTTTCGGATTTATGATATAATCTTATTAATGCGTAATGCGTAATTGTTTGGTTTTTGGTGGGCGGCAGTTGGTTTGTTATAGAAAGTTTTTTGAGGTAGGTTAGAAGGGCGAAGCCCTTCTAAATAAAAAGCCCCCTCCGTGGAGGGGGGTGGGGGTGGCGAAGTTTGATAGAAAAATGATTTATAATTAATATTAAATTGTAGTAGAGCTAAAAGTGTTATTGTTTGTGAGCATAATTTGTTGAGTTGTAAAAATTAAAAAGTTATTCTTCGTTGACCGGCAATTCGCTCCGCCGAAAGACATTTTTTATGTGTATATGAAAATGCAAAAGAAATTATTGTGAAAATGGACAGGAGAATGTAGAAAATATGAAAGACGGTAATATTTATTACAGTGTCGGTGCTTTGTTATACTGCCCGGCTAACAAGGAAAGTATTGTGCGTTCAATAGTGAGCGAAAAACTCGGCAGACATTATTCGCTCGCACTTTGCTTAGAAGATACTATCGCCGATGATTTTGTTGAGCAAGCCGAAGAGATTATGATTAAATCCCTTAAAAAACTTTACGTTCACAGTCAAAGCGAAGAGTTTTTTATTCCGAAAATATTTGTAAGAATTCGTGAATGTGAACAGATTTGCAGTATTATGAAGAAGCTCGGCAAGGCTCAATGTCTTGTAACGGGGTTTATTATTCCGAAGTTTATTCCCGAAACGGCGGACGAATACATAGACGAAATTATAAAAATCAACAAGCTTTACAAACGTACTATATATATGATGCCGATTCTTGAAAGTCAGGCAATGGTTGATTTGCGTGAACGCTATGATGTTCTGTACGGTATCAGGGATAAGCTGAAAAGAATTGAACCTCTTGTGCTTAACATCAGAGTGGGCGGAAATGACCTTTGCAAGCAGTTCGGTTTCAGAAGACACAGCAACGAAAGTATTCACGACATCAAGCCTGTGTCGAATATTTTCAGCGACATTGTAACGGTGTTCGGTCTTGATTATGTTATCTCGGGTCCCGTGTGGGAGTATTTCAACGGCAGTAATTGGGATACGGGTCTTAAAAACGAAATTGTCGGGGATATTCTTTGCGGTTTTATCGGTAAAACGGTTATTCACCCTAATCAAATCGAGGTTGTTCATAATGCGTATAAGGTGTCGCTTAAGGATTTGCAGGACGCTAATTCAATTCTTAACTGGAGTACAAATTCCGCTTCGCTTGTTGCGGGAAGTCAGGCTAAGGAGAGAATGAACGAATACAAAACACATTGTATCTGGGCGGAGAAAGTTCGTATTTTGGCGGACGTTTTCGGAGTTAAAGAATAGAGCTTTCGGGGAGGCGAAGCTTGTTAAAAGTTCGGTCAAGCCTTACAAGGCTTGCGGTTTCCAAAGGCAGAGCCTTTGGTCGCTGACGAAACAAATTAGCGTAGAAAAATAAACTGCCCTCAGCGAAACTAAACGAACTGTCAACAGCAAAATAACAAAAAATAAAAGCCCACACAAAAAACGTATCTTTCGGCTAAAACCAAAACAGGCAAGAGCATAGCGAATTGCCGGTCAAAGAAAGAAAAGCAGTAAATCTTAAACATTTTTTAGTAAAGTGTATGGTATTGAAAATTTGGGAGGTATTAAAATGAAAGGTAAGCTTAAAGAAAAAAATGTTGCTTTATGGTTAATCCATATTGTTTTATTGTTAATCTTTTTGGTGGTCAGAATTACAATCGGTGTGTCGGACTATGTGTTTTCTCACTCAAAAGATACAATAGTTGATAAAGGAATTAATTCTATCGGGGTTTGGTCTGTCGCTGAAATACCCGAGAATACCAATGCTTTGGAAATTTCCTCGTTGGAAAGAGGCCGAAAATTTCGGGAGAATTACAGGGCAGGTAATAGTTATCCGCATTCGGAACGCTGTTATCTGTTTTTGGGTGACGACAGTCTGAACAATGAAACGCTTTCGGAGGTTGCGAAGCGGAATATTAAAGAAATTATCCTTGATGTAGATTTTCCCGACATCAGTCCGCTGAGTGATATGCAGTCGCTTGAAACACTTTGGATTTCAAGTCGGGTTGAGCATTTTTCACCGAAGTTTTCGGGGAATTTTCCGAACCTGAAATCTTTGACGATTTGTGCAGAATTGGATTCATTCGGAGATATTTCAAAGATAACGTCACTTCGTGAGCTTTATTTGCAATATATCAATAACAGTTTTTCCGATATTTCGGGCATTGAGAATTTGACTAATCTGGAAGTGCTGAATTTAAGTTATACAAAGGTCAGAGATATAACCGCACTTGAAAATCTTGTTAAAATGCGTGAACTGTATCTTGACTATACCAATGTTTACGATATATCTGCCGTGCGGAATATGAAAGATTTGGAAGTGTTTTTTTCTATGCAGAATTATTATAACGATGAGAAAAAACCGCTTATAACAGACATAACCGCACTTGAAAACAAAACTAAGCTTAGAAAGGTTAATTTGTACGGTGCGGAGATTACCGACATTCGTCCGCTTGAAAATGATTTTGCACTTGAAGAGCTTGAATTGAGTTATACCGATATTACAAGCGTTAGACCGCTTATGCACTTAACGAACTTAAAATCTATCGCAGTTTACGATTGCGACAGAATTTCCGATGTAGAAATGAACGAGTTTTACGATTGGATATTAAGTCTTGACCACGAGGTTAAGACGGAGGGTGTCGGATATGCCTATAGAGTAAAGGAAAACGGAGAACGGGAAAAAATAACGAGTGAAAATCAAAAAGAAGATGGTTTATTAGTGGGCATTAATTAAGTTTTAACCATTTGGTAAAAACGGAGAAAGGATAGATTAACAAGTGAAAACAGAAATGGTTTCAATAGCAAAACGTGAGAATAATAATAAAAGGAAATATCTTGTTGTGAACAGATTGCAGGGCAAGCATATTCCCGTTAGCGGTAAAACTGCGTTTAATGTTTTCGACACTCTTGCAAAATGTGTTGAAAAGAGTTATAATAATAACGAAAAGCTTTTGCTTGTAGGTTTTGCCGAAACGGCGACCGCTATCGGGGCAAGGCTTGCGGTGACTTTGGGCTGTGATTATATGCAGACTACAAGAGAACAGATTGACAATGTTGAGTATCTTTATTTCACCGAGTCGCACAGCCACGCAACGGAACAGAAGCTTGTCAGGAACGATATTGATTCCGTGATTGACGGCACGGACAGAATTGTTTTTGTCGAGGACGAAGTTACAACAGGCAATACCATAATGAAAATTGTTGATATAATCGAGAAGCTTTATCCCGATAAGGTTAAGTTTTCGGTTGCGTCGCTTTTAAACGGTATGGACGAAGAAGCTGTTGCCCGTTACAATGCCCGTAATATCGATGTTCATTATCTTGTGAAAACAGACCACAGCACTTACACGGAGATTGCCGACTGCTTTAAGGGTGACGGCGAATATATCAATAAAGATGTGACAGATACGGATATCACCGTTACGGATATTACGGAGGGTTATCTTAACACTCGAAGACTTGTCGGCGGAACTGTCTATAACACCGCTTGTCAAAAGCTGTTTGAGGAGATTAAAAAACGCACGAATTTGAATGGTGTCAAGACTATGGCGGTTATCGGCACGGAGGAATTTATGTACCCTGCGTTGTACGTTGCGGAACAATTCGAGAATTTGGGTATTTCCGCTTTTTCGCATTCCACTACGAGAAGTCCGATTGTGACGAGTACGGAGGAAGATTATCCCGTGCAAAAGCGTTTTGAGCTTGCAAGCTTTTATGACGTTAATCGCAAAACGTTTATATATAATCTGAGAAAATATGATTGTGTAATAGTTATTACCGATTCGACATATGAGGATTTGACAGGGGTTAATACTCTTGTGAATGCGTTGAAGTCTGTCGGCAACGATAATATTAATGTATACAGGTGGTGCAGAAATGATTAAGGACAGCGAATATTTTGTAAAGACATCATATACGCCCGATGATGTAATACTGCTTTTGAAAGATGTGACGGGGCTTGTCGAGCCGCAGTCCACGGAGGAGCGTGAAAGGCTTATTCAGTCGGGCAGACACTACTGTGAAATGCTGCCTATTGAGTATGTTCCCACGGAGAAGTATATGCAGGTTTACGAGGAAGCTTTGAAAGCGTATGCGAAGCCTACGGCTTTGGCGGTTGGAAAACTTTCCGATAAAATCATTGACCAAAAGGGTAAAAATGTCGTTTTGGTGTCGCTTGCAAGGGCGGGAATACCTATAGGCATTCTTATTAAAAGATATATTAAACTTAAGTATAATATTGATATTCCGCATTATTCGATATCTATTATTCGTGGAAGAGGTATTGACAAAAATGCTCTTGAATACCTGATTGACATTCACGGCGGTGAAAATCTGCTTTTCGTTGACGGCTGGATTGGCAAGGGTGCAATTCTCGGCGAGCTTCAAAAGGAGCTTGCGGCATATCCGAATGTGTCGGCGGATATTGCGGTAGTTGCCGACCCTGCGAACGTGACGGAGCTTTGCGGAACTCACGAGGATATTTTGATTCCGAGTTCGTGCCTGAACAGTACAATTTCAGGTTTGGTTAGCCGTACATTTTTGAGAGATGATATCATCAAAGAAGATGATTTTCACGGTGCTGTTTATTACGGCGAGCTGAAAGATTCCGACCTTTCGTATGAGTTTATCAATGCGATTGAAAAGGAGTTTGAACTTGACGGAAGTGCAGATGTTTCGGAAAATGTTCTGAGCGGAAAAGGTGTTGACGAGGTTCGGAAAATTGCGGAGCATTTCGGCATTGAGGATATTAACCTTGTCAAACCGGGAATAGGTGAAACTACAAGAGTTTTGTTAAGACGTGTTCCGTGGAAAGTTCTTATTGACGAGAAGTATAAAGGAGCTGATGATTTGGCTCATATTGTAAGGCTTGCAGAGGAAAAGGGAGTGCCGATTGAATATTATCCGCTCACGCATTATAAGACCTGCGGTATTATAAAAAAGCTTGCAGACGCATAACCTGTCGAAACGGAACATTTACAATTAACGTTATAAAAAATCACGATTGGAATTTTCCCGAGGAAACCTTTTCTTCAAGGAGTACTGAGGAGATTTTCGATAAATTGGAGTACTTTTTAAAAAAATATTCACTATAATATATGTTTGGAGGTATCTTAAAGAAATGATAAAAGTTTGGTTTAATCATTGGTTCAGTACGGTTTACAGACTGATTGAACTTATTAAAGAGGACGAAGAGGAGCAAATCTTTGTAATCGGAACTAACCTGCGGATTGATTCGGTAATTCAGAAAGTCTGCGATGAATGGTACGAAGAGCCGCATTTAAGCGGCGAGGAGTACATTTTGTATTGTCTGGATTTTTGCAGGGAGCATAACGTTGATGTTTTTGTGCCACGCAGACATATGGTTGAAATCAGCAAAAACAAAGAGAGATTTGAAGAAATCGGAGTTAAGGTTTTGGCGGACGATTTCAAGGTTATTGATTTCTTAAACGATAAAGCGGCAGCCTATGAGCATTTCAGAAATTACGAGAATATTAATATTCCCGATTATTTCAAAGTTAATAATGCCGAGGATTTTGCAAAAGCTTACGACGCTTTGAGAAAAAATCACAAGCAGGTTTGTGTGAAGTTTGTGCGTGACGAGGGCGGAATGAGTTTTAGGAAGATTATAGAGAATGTGAATGAATTCGACAGATTTGTACACGGCTCTTTCGACTAAGGAAACATTTGACGATTTAATGGTTATGCCGTATCTGGACGGTCTGGAAGTAAGCGTTGACTGTCTGAGGACGGACACGGGTACTATTGCTATTCCTAGGATTAAAAACCCTACTCGTGAGGAGCGTGTTGTGTATGACCTTGAAATTATCAGTATGACGGCGAATGTTTTGAATAAGGTTAATTTGGAATATCCGTGTAATGTTCAGTTCAGATATGACGGCGAAACGCTTTACCTTTTGGAGGTCAATACAAGAATGTCGGGCGGTCTGCAAATGAGCTGTCTGGCTTCGGGAGTGAATATTCCCAATATTGCGTTGAACAAGCTTTTGGGTAAGGATTTGCAGTGGAATATTGACGATGAAGAGGATAAGATTGTTTCTTATATCGAGATACCCGAGATTATAAGGTGATTATATATAAAAATAAACCCTTGAATTTTGAACGGTTCAAGGGTTGTAATTTTTAGTATTAAAAATTTTGAAAAACAAAGAGTAATTCACCATTTATGTTTTATACAAATTCAATTTTCAGTTTCTTACCCATAGCGACTGCAAGTCTTTGAAGAGTTTTTACAGACGGGTTAGCGTTACCGTTTTCAAGCTTGCTTATATCGCTTTGAGCTATTCCTGTACGCTCCGACAGCTCTTTTTGAGTTAGTCCTGTTGAGTTGCGAGTGTCTATAAGTGCTTGTATAATTGCAAATTCCGGTTCGAGTGCTTCGTACTCTTTGCGAATTTCTTCGTCTTTTAATTGTTCTGCAAGAAAATCTTTGAAATTAGTCATTGATATTCTCCTTTCTGCTAAGATAATTGGCTCTATACTGTTTTGCACATTCAATTTCTGCTTTTGGTGTCTTTTGTGTTTTTTTCACAAAACCATTTGTTAAAATTATTTTTCTCCCGACAATTAAAGAAATATAAAACTCTCGATATGTCCGAACCTACTTTGGCTCTGAGTTCAAATATTCCGTCATCAAGAGGTTTTGAATACGGTTCTCTTAATTGATTGCCGTTAATCGTAAGCATTTCAATTGTACGAAGCATTTTGGCACGCATTTTCGTATCAAGACTAAGAATAAAATCTTTTGCCGGTTCTGTTCCGTCCGTTCTGCTGTAAAACAACACTTCAAATTCCTTCATTTTTTCTCCTTATTTTTATAAACTTATTCTATATTTATTATATAGGATAAATCCAATATTGTCAAGTTTTTTTTGTACAATTCAAAAAATTCTATACCCTATATTTTACGATAACGGATAATACAAATAAACTTTTGTTACAAAACGGAGAAAAAAGATGGTTAGACGAAAGATTTAAAAATACCTTATTAACCATACAAGCCTATGTCAATTGTAAATATTTTGTAAACACACGATTAAAAACGCTAAAAAATGTTGATGAATAGCTTCGATAATGGTATAATGTAACTATCTATCAAAGTTTCATTTTTGCAGAATGCCGATAATGAACGGCATTATAACATAGATTTATTATAAATATATATGCCCATTAGATAGTATATTATAAATATCTTGTTAAAAATAGTCACTTATGGTATAATCTATTATAAGGCTAAAATCAGCAAGGTATATTTGTTAAAAGGATAGGAGATGATAATTTATGAATGATTTTAATTCGTATGACGGTTATAATTCCAATAGTACCGATTATACAAATAATCGGTCGGGTTATGGTTCTAATTCATCGGGTTTCACAAACGACCGTGCAGGATATAACCAAAGCTTGACAGGCTATAACAATAATCAAAGCGGTTACAGCCAAACTCCGACAGGCTATAACAATAATCAAAGCGGCTATAACCAAAACTCGACAGGCTGTAACAATAATCAAAGCGGATATAACCAAACTCCGACAGGCTATAACAATAATCAAAGCGGATATAACCAAACTCCTTTGGGTTACTCCAATTCTCAGCAGGGGTATAATCAGAACGGTTACGGAAATTATTCGCCGAGCTTTGCTCAATCAATGTTGGGGTATTATCCGAATCAGCCTAACACACTTGCAAATTCCAATCGAAAGAAAGTCAAGGTTTCCTTTAACTCTCCGGTGGTTCTCTGGTTTGCGATTGTGTGCTTGATTGTTTTGATTGTTCAGTACATTACGGGTGATATGGCGACGTACTACCTTTTTAGTGTTTATCGTTCGTCGCTTCTCGACCCGCTTACTTATGTGAGATTTTTCGGTCACGCTTTGGGTCACGCAGATATTGAGCATTATATGGGCAATATGATGACGCTCCTTATTGTCGGGCCTCTGCTTGAAGAAAAGTACGGTTCGAAGAGTATACTTCTGGTTATGACTGTTACGGCTTTCGTGACGGGTGTAGTTAATTTTATATTCTGTCCCGACGCTATGACTTTGGGTGCAAGCGGAATAGTGTTTGCTTTTATATTGCTTTCGTCTTTGACTTGTATGAGAGAGGGAGAGATACCTCTTACCTTTATACTTGTTGCCATTTTATATTTTGGAGAACAGATTTTGGAAGCCGCACTTGTTGAAAGCAATATTTCAAATATAAGTCATATTGTCGGCGGTATATGCGGCTGTATTTTGGGTTATTATCTCAATAAAAATAAAACTTCCTCCAATAATAACAGCAGCGATAACACCAATAACACCGGAGGTCTTGACGGCTTAGGCGAAAGCGTGGGTTCTGCTGTTGGCGGCTCGATGAACTTTCATTAAAATAGGTGAACAGTAAAATGTTTGAACATAAAAAAATCCAAGATTTGAATGATTATTTTCTTCAGTTGGATAAGAGAAGTCAGAAAGGTGTATTCTTTTACAGAGTATACGGCTACAATGACGATGTGTATAATTTCATTCTTAAATATTTTCAGGTTGCTCATAAAAACGGTGTTATCCTTGAGGGCAAAATTCCAAATCCCGACGGAAGAAATTTATCGTTCTTTGCCGAAATGATGGGAAATCTCTTTAAGCTTGACAAGTTTTTTATAGGTCAGTCGCTTAACAGGTGGCTGCCAAGACTTAACAATCAGCAATGCACAGCTCTTGCGGAGTCGCTTTACGGTGCTTTGCTTGCCTTGAAAAATTTAGGCAAGAATGATGATATAATCAGAAATACTTATGTTAAATTTATGTGCTGGCTTTACTATCGGTTTGAGGGTGCTGTCAGCCGTATTTGCGGTAATGATATTCCTAAAGTACTTTATTTGGGCGATATGGGTATTTATGATTTGTATATGCTCAGTGTGCTGAGCAATGCCGGCTGTGATATTCTTGCTTTAATGCCCTGCGGTGCGGAGGGTTACGATAATCTCGACCCTCGCTCCATGCTTTCCGATAAGCTTGAAATGTCCGATTTGAAAGAGTTTCATAAAGGCTTTAGCTTGCAGAATATTCAGATTGCAATTAACGAGAAAGCCGAAAGAGAATTGATTTACGGCACTAAACCCAATATTCAAAATTGTACAAATGCGTGGCTTTCGGGCGAAATTTTCGAGGATATAAAAAAAGCTCCCGTTACAAGAGGTGACGACCCGAAACTTTTTTACAATGCCTTTTGCAGAATGTACGGTGTTGAAGATAAAATAACATTTCAGAATGATTTGTATAAATTTTACCTTGATATAAAAAACAGCGGAAGAGGTTTTTGTATTGTCGAAAATGATATTCCGCTGCCCACCCCTCAGGAAGCGGCAATGCTCAACAGGGGCAATTATGTCAAGACTAATCAGATGATTGCCGATTTGGCAAGGAAAATTGTTTTTCCTCAGAATGCCGAGCTTCAAAAGCTTATGGTTAAGGCTTTCGTTGACGTTATGCTTGAAGAAGCGGATAAACCCGATATGAATTTGAATAAGCTTACCAACAGGGGTATTTATATTCTGTGTTGGCTTTACAGATATATGCGGCCGCTGTTTAACAATTGGAGTATGCCGTTTGTGTCGGTGTTTATATTTTTGGGCGGCTGTCATACGGAGTTTGAGGTTATGTTTTGCAAAATGCTTTCAAAGCTTCCCTGTGATTTGCTTATCCTTGTGCCTAACCTTAATACTAAATGTATTCTTGAAGATGATGTACTCTTTGAAATGCAGTATCAGCAATCTCTTAACATAAGTGCTTTTCCGACTGAAAGCAGCGGTTTGCAAATTGCCACTGTTGCATATCACGCAGAGAGAGAGCTTGACGAAGCTTTATATTCCGATACGGGTATTTACCGAAATTATCAGTACAATAAAGCAAATACCGTTACTCTTAAAACTATGTATGAGGAAATCGAAATACTTTGGGAACAGGAAGCTAAGTTCCGCCCGAATTTCAGTACCTATGAAGATACGGTGAATATTCCCGTTATTTTCGCAAAGGTGTCGGGTGTAAAGGACGGAAATGTCAATAAGTATTGGCAGACTGTCAGAGAGCTTTTGACAGAAGATACATTCTTAATAACAAATGTTCCGTATATATCCTCTAATGTTACAAATCCGCTTAAATATAATTCCGCAAATTATTTCAGAAACGGTAAACTTCAAAGGAATGTTATTATGCACGACAGATATTACCGTTACGGTATGCTTCGTGAGGAAACTCAAAACTACATTCTCGATAAGCTGCAATTGCTGATAGATTCACGTTTGATTAACGGAACGTTCGTAAACGGTACAGAGTACAATATTGTTGCGACTGTCCTTAATCTTCAAACGGAGCTTATCCGACTTATACAAAAATTTGACTTTACAAAAACCAATCCTAAATTTATTTATGTAAATCCGAGTGAGTTTCCGATTACACAGGAGGACGCTATTATTACAGCGTTCTTAAATCTCATTGGATTTGACGTGGTGTTTTTTGTGCCGACAGGATATCAGACGGTTGAGATGCACTTTTCAAAAAGTATTTTGGACGAGCATCAAATCGGCGAATATATGTACGGTCTGCAAACTCCCAAAATGAAAATTCCGACAGGCAAGCCTGCCAAGAAGAATAACAAAAATTCAATATTCAATATTTTTAAGAAAGGGAAGTAGATATGGGAATTAACTTTAATAAGATTGACAACAGTCAACAGCCTGTTCCTACCGCAAGACCCGTCGGTCAGACGGTTTCTCTTGTCAAGGAAGAGCCGCCGAAGTACGACATTGTTGCCGACAGACAGGAGATGACGGCTCAGCTTGTCAACTCTCCGGAGGTTGACGCACTTGTAAGCAAGATTCATCTCGATGATGTGAACACTATTGTAAAGTTCGGTGCGGAGGCTGCCGACAAGGTTTCAAAAGCGTCCGATGTTGTTCTTAATAACGTCAACCTTTCTCAGCTTGACGATTCAAGCGTTATGCTTAATTCGCTTGCCAAGATTATGAGTGTGTTTGATGTTGACGAACTTCAGGAGGAGAAGCAGGGCTTTTTTGACAAGCTTTTTGCAAACGAGAGAAAGCGTATCGAGAAAATTCTCCACAAATACAATACTATGGGCGACGAAGTGGATAAAATCTACGTTCAGCTTAAACAGTATGAAACGGAGATTATTCAGACCAACAAAAGGCTTGAGGATATGTTCAATGCAAATGTTGACTATTATCACCAACTTGTAAAGTACATTCTTGCCGGAGAGCAGGGCTGCCGTGAGATTGAGGGCTATATTGCCCAGAGAAAAGACGACCTTGCCGTAACGGGCGATTCGGCTATTCAGTTTGAGATTCAGTCCTGCGAACAGGCTCTTTCAATGCTGGAGCAGAGAGTTCACGATTTGAGAGTTGCCGAGAGTGTTGCTATGCAGTCCGTGCCGCTTATCAAGACTATGGAGTTCAGCAACCTTAATCTTGTGAGAAAAATCGACTCTGCATTCATCATTACACTTCCGGTGTTTAAACAGGCTCTTGCACAGGCTATTATGCTTAAACGTCAGAAGATTCAGGCAGACGCAATTTCCGCACTCGACCAGAAGACGAACGAGCTTTTAATCAGAAATGCACAGAACACCGTGGAGCAGTCTAAGCTTATTGCACAGCTTTCGTCGGGAAGCTCAATCAAGATTGAAACTCTTGAAACAACTTGGCAGACGATTATGAACGGTATCGAGGAAACAAGAAACATTCAGGAAGACGCTAAAAGACAGCGTGTTGACGCTAAGGCAAGACTTGAAAATATCAAGCAGGATTTCTACAGAAATTATCATATGCCCAGCGGTTCTAACAACAATAATAATTTCAACAGTTTTAACAATAATAATTACAATCGATTGAGATAAGGGAGGAAAATATTATGCCAATCAATTTATCAAAAGGTCAAAAAGTAGACCTTACAAAGGGAAATCCGAGCCTTAAAAACCTTATGGTAGGCTTGGGCTGGGACGTTAATGCGTTTGACGGAGGCTATGACTTCGACCTTGACGCTTCGGCTTTTGTTCTCGGAGCAAACGGAAAATGTCCGACCGAAAAGGACTTCATTTTCTACGGTAATCTTGTTCATCAGAGCGGTGCTGTCGAGCATATGGGCGACAACCTCACGGGAAGCGGCGACGGCGACGACGAGCAGATTGTCGTTGACCTCTCAAGGATTCCGCCGAACATTGAGAAAGTTGCGTTTACCGTTACTATTTACGATGCCGACGTAAGAAGACAGAATTTTGGTCAGGTTTCAAATGCGTATATTCGTATTGTTGACCAAGCTACGGGTCAGGAGATTGTTCATTACGACCTCGGCGAGGATTTCTCGATTGAAACGGCTATCGTTGTAGGCGAGCTTTACAAGCGTAACGGCGATTGGAAGTTTAATGCTATCGGCAGCGGTTTCCAAGGCGGTCTTGCGGCTCTCTGCGGTCATTACGGAATAGAAGTAGCGTGATAAAAATATTTGCAGGCAAATATTTTTTGATGAAGTGTATCATGCGGATACAGGATTTTTAAATATGTGTCCGCAAGGCACACTTCATTTTGCAAAAGCAAAAACTTCATCAAAATTAATTTGCTTGCAAATTAATTTCCGGGAGGAGAGGAGCAATGGCGGTTAATTTGTTGAAAGGGCAAAAAATCAGCCTTAATAAAGGAAATCCAAATCTTAAAAATATTGATGTCACTCTTGGCTGGCGGCTTGACTCAAGAACGGGCGAGCCGCTGCCGGATTTAGATGTTTCCGTTTTTTTGCTTACTGCCACGGGAAAGGTAGGAGGTCCGAAAGACTTTGTGTTTTACGGTAATCTTA
Organism: uncultured Ruminococcus sp.; assembly: GCA_902801245.1. Taxonomy (GTDB): domain Bacteria; phylum Bacillota; class Clostridia; order Oscillospirales; family Acutalibacteraceae; genus RUG592. Next base: position 55,709 of record CADCHW010000006.1, on the reverse strand, counting down.
TGCACCCGTCCGGAGCAGTTGTCTTGTCGAATAATACATCAAGAAATTATAACGATTACAATGTAAGAGTGAAAGTTGATTTGGGTATTATTCCGGCAAGCATTATGAGAGTTGCGTTTACAGTTACGATTTATGAAGCAGAGCTGAGAAAACAAAGCTTTGCTCAGGTGAACGACGCTTTCATCAGAATAAGCGAGGAACAGTCCAATAACGAAATTCTCCGATATAATATTACCGACAGATTCTCGGCGGAATCGGCTGTGGTTTTCGGAGAGATTTACAGAAACAACGACGAATGGAAATTCAATGCCATGGGCAACGGCTATACGGGCAGTTTGGCGGCTCTTTGCGGCAACTACGGCGTTGAAGTCGGATAATCATTATATATGGAGGTAACAAAAATGTCAGTTTCATTACAAAAGGGTCAAAAGGTTAGTCTTTCAAAGGAGAACCCGGGACTTTCAAGAATAGTTGTAGGCTTGGGCTGGGACGAAGCACAGCCTTCAAAAAGCGGCGGTTTTTTTGGGGCATTGTTTTCCGCTCCGACCCAGCCTATCGACTGTGACGCTTCTGCGTTTCTTCTGAAAAACGGCAGACTTACGGAGTCAAAAGATATTGTTTATTTCGGCAATCTTACACACTATACACGTGCCGTTCAGCATATGGGCGACAACCTCACAGGTGCGGGCGAGGGCGATGACGAGCAGATTGTTATTGATTTGCAGAGAGTTCCTGCACAGTACGACAAGATTGTTATTGTGGTAAATATTTACTCGGCTTACAAGAGAAATCAGCATTTCGGTATGATTCGCAATGCTTTTATCAGAATTGTCAATGCCGGCAACGGTCAGGAAATGCTTAAGTATAATCTTACAGAGAATTACAGTGGTATGACGGCTATGATTTTCGGTGAGATTTATCGTTATAACGGCGAATGGAAGTTCGCTGCTGTCGGCAGCGGCACTAATGACGGCTCAATTTCTGCACTTGCTGAAAGATACCAGTAATAAATAATAAAGAATGAAGAAGAAAGAAGAAAGAATAATGAATAATTGCGGCGGCAAACCTACAGTTTGCTTTTTTAGGTGGTTTATTCGCCGTTCAAATGGTTGACCTTTTTTCTTATATGTGTTATAATGGTAAAACATTGCTGCTGTGATTTTTTATGCGGCAGCAGTGGGAAATAAAAAATGTCGGTGCGTTTTATGGTGAATTGTATCGGACAGTATTTTCAAAATTTAATAATGTAAAAAATCATAGAACAAACCGACGACTTTTTTGGAGGGATTTCAGTGAAGTACAAAGGACTTACCGAAAAGGAAGTCGAAAAGTCAAGGGAAAAATACGGCTCTAACGTCATTCCCGATTCCGAGCCGACCACTTTCTGGGCGGAATTTAAAGAAACATTCGGTGACCCGATGATTAAAATTCTGCTTGCGATTGCGGCAATTATGATTGTTATGTTCTTTATGGGACAGGCGGCAATTTATGAGCCTATCGGTACTATCGTTGCTATTCTTATTGTTGCCACCGTTTCGGCGAAAACCGGTGTCGCAAGCGATACGAAGTACAGAGAGCTTAAGGACAGCACGGAAAAAGACAAGTGCAAGGTCTACAGGGACGGTCTTATTACAGTTATCGATGTTGACGATGTTGTAAAGGGCGACAAGGTGCTTTTGCAGTCGGGTGACAAAATTCCTGCCGACGGTATCTTGATTGACGGTCATCTTAAGGTCGACAACTCCGCTTTGAACGGCGAAGCCGAGGAATGTAAGAAGACAGCGGCAGACGAAGACTTTAAGTTCCCGAGCGAGATTACCGGCGACACGTTCGTTGATGAGCATTCGCTTTTCAGAGGTGCTGTTGTATTTGACGGCGAGGGCGTTCTTGATGTAAAGAAAGTCGGACTTAAAACCATGATGGGTAAAATGGCGGAAGAAATGCAGGAGGACGAGCCTGATTCACCTCTTAAGGTTAAGCTTGCAAAGCTTGCCGGTCAGATTTCCACATTCGGTTATATCGGTGCGGCGGTTATTACTCTTTTGTATATCGCATATTTCATTTTCTTTGCTCCCGTTGTGGATTCTACGGGAACAGTTCTCGGTTCGGGTCCGTCGGTATTTTTCCATACAACGGACAACTATCTTATAGGTGACATTATTCAGAAGTTTGTAGACGCAGTTTCGCTTGCCGTTGTTATCATAGTTTGTGCAGTTCCAGAGGGTCTTCCGCTTATGATTTCGCTTGTACTTATGCAGAACACAAGCAAAATGCTTGACCACAACGTTCTCGTAAGAAAAGCAGAGGGTATCGAAACAGCAGGTTCTTTGAATATTCTTTTCAGCGATAAGACGGGTACTATTACTAAGGGTAAACTTGAAGTTGTGGATTTCTTCACAGCGGACGGAAAATCTATTCCTTTGGATAATCTCAGCAATCACAGTAAGGTTAAGGGTCTTGTTGATATTGCTATCGGAAAGAATACTCAGTCACTCTTTGACGACAGACATAAAGTTATCGGCGGCAACGCTACAGACCAAGCTTTGATGAAGTTTATCGGTGAGGAGGTCTTTAATACCCTCGCTCAGACTAAGGAATACACCGTTACGGACAGTCAGGGCTTTAACTCTACAAATAAGTTCAGTCAGGCAAGTATCGGCAAGCTCGGAAAAACATTCTACAAGGGTGCTCCCGAGAGATTGCTTGCAAACGCTACAAATTATCTCGATAAGAACGGAAATATCAGAACGCTTGATAAAGCTGTTCTTGACGAGAAAATTGACGAGCTTGCGGAAAAGGCAATGCGTGTGCTTGCTTTCGGTTATTCCGAAAAGAAAATGGTTGAAAACAAAATTAACGAGGATATCGTTATAATAGGTCTTGTGGGTATTCGTGACGAGGTTCGTCCCGAAGCAAAGACAGCTATTGCACAGGTACGCAGAGCAGGTATTCAGGTTGTTATGATTACGGGTGACCGTCTTGAAACAGCGGTTGCTATTGCTAAGGACGCAGGTTTGCTCAAGAGTGAAAAGGATATCGCACTTTCTTCCGCAGACCTTAACAGTATGAGCGATAAGGAAGTTAAGAAGATTATTCGCAGAATAAGAGTTATCGCAAGAGCCTTGCCTACCGATAAATCAAGAATGGTTCGCCTTTGTCAGGAAATGAACCTTGTTGTAGGTATGACGGGTGACGGCGTAAACGATTCGCCTGCATTGAAGAGGGCAGACGTAGGCTTTGCAATGGGCAGCGGTACGGAGGCTGCAAAGGAAGCAGGTAAAATTGTTATCCTTGACGACAACTTTAAGTCGATTAAAGACGCTATATGGTACGGCAGAACTATTTACCATAATATTTTGAAATTCTGTAAATTCCAGCTTGTAATTAACGTTGCGGCTGTTGTAGTAAGTGCTATTGCTCCGTTCTTCGGAATTGAAGAGCCGCTTAAGGTTACTCACCTTTTGTTCGTAAACCTTGTAATGGATAGCTTGGGTGCTATTATGCTCGGCAACGAACCGGCACTCAAAAAGTATATGAGAGAGAAACCTCGCCGCCGTGACGAGAGTATTATCAGTAAAAAGATGATGGCTCAGATTGTAACAATGGGTGCGTGGGCAACTATTATCAGCTTTGCATTCCTTAAGCTGCCGTTCTTCCAGCAGTTCTTCTACACAAACGGTGCTTATGATATGGATAAGCATTTGACGGGATATTTCGTTCTGTTTATTCTTGCGGCTTTGGCTAACGGCTTTAATGTTCGTGACGACGGATTTAAGATTTTCAGCGGTCTTGACAAGAACCCGGGATTCTTAAAGGTTATGTTTGCTATTATTGCGATTCAGGCATTGATTGTAAACTGTGCTTTGATTCCGCTTGCACCTTTCCGGTTTATCGGAGAGATGTTCAGCTGTGTTCCGTTCAGTCTTGCAGGCTGGGGAGTTGTAATTGTTCTTGCTATTACAATGATTCCTGTTGATATGCTTAGAAAGCTTTGCGTAGGTGCAGGAAAAGAACCGGCTAAAAACAGCAGTTCTTCAAAGAAGAAAGCATAAGCTTTAATATTTTAAACAATAAAAAAGCAGTCGCTGAAACAAGGCGGCTGCTTTTGGTTTTGGTAATGTTATACTCGAAAGCTAAAAGATTTACCATTTTAAAGTTTGGTCAAGCTTTTTAAAGCTTGCGGGTCAAGGGCAGAGCCCTTGTCGCTGACGAAGCCAACTTTCAAAGAAAAGCAAACTATCCTCAGCGAAACTAAACAAACTATAAACAGCAAAATAACAAAAATAAAAACAAACATAAAAATAACCTCTTCCGATACAAACTAAAGCAGGCAAGAGCGTAGCGAATTGCCGGTCTAAGAAAGAAAAGTGGTAAATCTTAATGCTTGCGAGTATAATTATTAGTAATCTCCGACACTGAGGTCGAATTCATCGGATTCCGTAATGTTATCCATAAAATTGGAACACCAAGCACAATTCAAGCTGATTTCATTATCGTAACAGGTCAATTTACCGCAGCTTCCGCACCGCACAAAACCCTTTGCTCCGCATATCGGACAACCCGGATATTCGTTATCAATATATATATCCGCCGTGAGATTTGTTTTGTCAAATCCCTCATTTCGGGCTATTTCCTCATTAATCGGAAATGCCCAGTTCATTTTCCAGCTGCCGTTTTCGGTTTGTTCGATTCTTATTCCCGAAAGCTTTTTGTTGGTTTTACATCTCATAAGAACTATCTGTGCATTTACAAGCATAATTTCACCTCCTTTTTTAACACGTGAAGATAGTTTTTCTGTATTCTTAAATTTATGTTGGTTTATTAGTTGTTCTTTGAAAAAAATTAAAATGGTATTGACATTTTGGGGGAATTGGAATATAATAAAAATATAACAAGGCGATGCCGGTAAACGGTTTGCCCTCGGTAATTAAAAAATAGGTAACCGAACTTTTGGCTATTGGCGGTTACCTACTTTCTTTTATCATGCTCGTCAAGATATGTGAGCAATGTTACGACCGCTATGAACATGTATACAAAATATGTACCAAGCGATATGAAGTAATTTGCTATATCCATATTCGACATATACACTATCCCCCCCTCGCAAGTTACTCACAGTTCGGTGAACTGCTGTAAAAATGTTCGGGGTCGAAAAGAATTTTCAGTAAGCCCCCGAAGAAGTAAATAAAGAAGTGAGGGACAAACAGAATAGTGTTAAATTTTATCACATAATGGAAAGTACCAAAAAATTAATTTAGCAAAGAACGTTTATGTAATTGTTTCCTCCGGGCGTTGCCCGGCGACTGCCGTGTTGACATTCAACCTTGTTACTCTGAAATTATAACATATTATTACAATCTTTGCAATACTTTTGAAATATTTTTTATTTTGAAATTTGGTATTGACATTTTGGTGGAACTGGAATATAATAAAAATATAACAAGGCGATGTCGGTAAACGGTTTGCCCTCGGTAATTAAAAAATAGGTAACCGAACTTTTGGCTATTGGCGGTTACCTACTTTCTTTTGTCGTGGTCGTCAAGATATGTGAGCAATTTTTTAGCACGTGAAGATAATCATTTTTTTGAAAAAATTTAAAATGGTATTGACATTTTCGGAACGTTGACATATAATAAAAACAATAAGGCAGTGTCTGTGAACAGCTTGCCTTTAAACGGAAAATTAAGTGGGTAATCGCTATTGGTAATTTGGCGGTTACCTGCTTTATTTTATAAATATTAATATTGGAGGAACAACAATGATTACATATCATCACAAAGTAAACTACTACGAAACGGACAGAATGGGTATCACGCATCACTCAAATTACGTGCGGATTATGGAGGAAGCAAGGCTTGAGCTTCTCGATAAAATCGGCTGTGATTATCTCAAAATGGAGGACGAGGGTGTGATTTCTCCGGTGGTGTCAGTCAAATGTAACTACAAGAGAAGTACAACGTATTCTGACGAGATTATCATTAATGTTAAGATTCAAAAGTTTACCGGTGTAAGGCTTGATTTTGAATACGAGATGATTAATGCTAAAGACAATTCCGTTGTGTGTACGGCTGTGTCGGAGCATTGTTTTGTCAATTCCGATTTTAAGCCGATTAATCTGAAAAAAGTCCGTCCCGATTTGTATGAGAGAATCATTGAGAATATGGAGAATAATGCATAATTGTGATTGTCTGAGGTTTGGAGTGCGTATTTCCTGCCGACGTTGTCAGGTTGCATTTTTTAGGGGTTTGTATTATAATTATAATACGGTAATATGGGCGGATTTTCGATAAATTATTAATTTCGGTTTATTATCAATTTGTCGGAAGTTCATACGTAATATCGAATTTTATTAGGGAGAATAATATGTTTAATAAGAATAATATTTCAAAAAATTTCGGTGGAAAATCTAAGAAATTTGCAGCGGCTACGCTTGCGGCTGTCATGATGATTGCGTGTGTATTTTCAGGCTGTGACAGTGATGTTACCCCAACAGAGGATAACAAAGCTACCGCCGATTTACCCGACAAGATAAGTATTGTTACTACTATCTTTCCGCAGTACGATTTTGCAAGGCAGGTCGCAGGCGACAATGCCGAGGTTACTATGTTGTTGGGTCCGGGCGAGGAAACCCATACTTACGAGCCTACTCCGCAGGATATTATCGATATTCAGAAAGCCGATATCTTTATTTATGTCGGCGGTGAGTCGGAGTCGTGGGTGGATAATATTCTCGATTCTTTCGACACAAAGGATATGGAAATCATAAATATGATGGATATTGTAGATGTTGTTGAGGAAGAAGTCGTTGAGGGTATGGAAGACCACGAGGACGATGAAGACCAAGACACCGAAAACGAAGAAGACAGTGAAGACAGCGACGAAGTAGAAACCGCCGACAACTCCGAGGAAAAAGAATATGACGAGCATGTTTGGACTTCTATCGACAATGCTCAGATTATCACTCAGGCAATTGCCGACGCTCTTTGTGAGATTGACGAGCCGAACAGAGCCGTTTACACAAGTAATTGTGAGGTTTACCTTGCACAGCTTTCCAATTTGAAAAAGGAGTTTAACCGCATTGTAAAGGGTGCGGAGAGAGATACTATCGTTTTCGGCGACAGATTTCCTCTGAGATATTTTGCCGACGAGTTCGGTCTTGAATATTATGCGGCTTTTCCGGGTTGTTCCGAGCAGAGCGAACCGAGTGCGGGTACGGTTGCTTTTCTGATTGAGAAAGTTAGGGAAGAGGAGATTCCCGTTGTGTTTTATCTGGAATTGTCAAACGGTAAGATTGCAAAGACAATTGCCGAGAGTTCAAATGCCGAAACACTTCAGTTTAATTCGTGTCATAACGTGACTATGGAGCAGTTTTTGGACGGTGTGACTTATGCCGATTTGATGACGGAGAATATTGAGGCTTTGAGAATGGCTTTGATGTAAAATATCTTTCGGCGGAGCGAAGCTTGTTAAAGTTTGGTCAAGCTTTTTAAAGCTTGCGGGGTGCAGGGGCAGAGCCCCGCTCGCTGACGCAGCAAATCAGCGTAGAAAATAAGCTGCCCTCAGCGAAACTAAATAAACTATCAAAGAAATACACAAAAACACACATCAAAACAACATCTTTCCTCCCAAACCAAAACAGGCAACAGCGAAGCGAATTGCCGGTCGTAGAAAGATATAGTAAAGATATAGTAAATGTTATTGAAAATCGCCCATTACAAGTATAGATAAAACAACGCTCTTGTTAGTATCATAAGCATTTGTCTGTATATCAATTATAGCAATTCAACAAATTAACAAGACACACAAAAACGGTTATACCGATAAAACCCCTCTGTCCTGCGGACCTCTGTCCTGCGGACATCTCCCCTATGAGGGGCGACTTTGAGAAATCGAGAACCAAAAAGCCTCCCTTTTAAGGGAGGTGGCAGCCGTAAGGCTGACGAGGGATTTAACGAACTCTTTGTTTTATTCTGTTTCTCAATAGTATGTTTATTTTATTGGATTGCTATAGATAAAAGAAAAATACTTAAATATGTATATCCGACCTATATGTACGTTTATGTGCCGAAAAACAACGATATCGGATATGATATCAACTGCGAATTTGATTTTGAAGAAGAACACGGGATTTCTTGGACTGTGCGAAATGATGAAATTATTTTCTTAAGTTGTAACGGTGATGTAGATTCACCGTGGAGCGATAACGGCGAGCTTGCATATAAAAAGCAGAAAGCCGTAAAACGCATAAATCCGCAGAATGTCTGTACTGTCGAAAAGGCGAGAGAACTTGTACAAAAAGGCGATTTGCAGGCGGTGGAGCGTATTCCCGAAAAAGGCGGAGATGATAATATTATATTTGTTCCCGAAGTTATTGCGGAGTGGAAACAAAAACAGGATATTATGGTTGAACTTATGCGGGTAAAGCACGAAGCGGACGAATATTTTTGTGAAGTGAAATATAAGGACGACAGTGTTGTTCCGTGTTCGCTTACCGTTTCGGCTGAGAAAGACGGGAAAAATGTTTTTTTGATGTGGATTGAAATTTGGCATTATGGATAAGAAACAAATTTTTTTGCAGCTTGCGGAAAGCTTGAATTTTATAAAAATATCAATTGACAACTACCCTAAAAAATGTTATAATATAAAGAATTACAGCAGAGAGATTTTATGAAAAAAAGAGGAGTGTGTTTATTATGGCATATTATTTTGAAGAACCGTCACGTACATTTGGTGAGTATTTGTTAGTTCCCGGTTATTCGTCAAGTGAGTGTATTCCGACAGCGGTTAGTTTGAAAACACCGCTTGTTAAGTTTAAAAAGGGTGAGGAATCCGCTATCACTATGAATATTCCTATGGTCAGTGCAATTATGCAGTCCGTTTCCAACGACACTATGGCTATTGCACTTGCAAAGGAGGGCGGCGTTTCGTTTATCTACGGTTCGCAGTCGATTGAGGACGAGGCGGCTATGGTTGCCCGTGTGAAGAATTACAAGAAAGGTTTTATCACCTCTACTTCAAATATTACGCCCGATAACACTCTTGCCGATGTGCTTGCTCTTAAAGAAAAGACAGGTCATTCGACAGTTGCCGTTACCGATGACGGCACGGCTCACGGCAAGCTTTTGGGTATTATCGGCAGCCGTGATTACAGAGTAAGCCGTATGGACAGAGATACAAAGGTTAAGGAGTTTATGACACCGCTTGACAAGCTTGTGACTGCTCCTGCTACCACAACCCTTAAAGAAGCTAACGACATTATATGGGACCATAAGCTCAACAGCCTGCCGCTTGTTGACGAGGACGGCAACCTCGCTTATCTCGTGTTCAGAAAGGACTACGATTCCCACAAGGAGAACGTGAACGAGCTTCTCGATTCTCATAAGAGTTATATCGTTGGTGCAGGTATCAACACCCGTGACTATGCGGAGAGAGTTCCGGCTCTTGTTAATGCAGGTGCGGACGTGCTTTGTATCGATTCCTCCGAGGGATTTTCCGAGTGGCAGAAGCTTACAATCGAGTGGATTAGAAGTCGTTACGGCGAGGGCATTAAGGTCGGTGCTGGCAACGTTGTTGACAGAGAGGGATTCAGATTTTTGGCTGAGTGCGGTGCGGACTTTATCAAGGTAGGTATCGGCGGCGGTTCGATTTGTATTACAAGAGAAACTAAGGGTATCGGCAGAGGTCAGGCTACGGCTGTTATCGAGGTCTGCAAGGCTCGTGACGAATACTTTGAGGAAACGGGTATTTATATTCCCGTATGCTCGGACGGCGGTATTGTTCACGATTATCACATTACTCTTGCTCTTGCTATGGGTGCGGATTTCGTAATGCTCGGCAGATACTTCTCACGTTTTGACGAAAGTCCGACACAAAAGGTTAAAATCAACGGCTCTTTCGTTAAGGAGTACTGGGGCGAGGGTTCTAACAGAGCGAGAAACTGGCAGAGATACGACCTCGGCGGCGAACAGAAATTGTCCTTTGAAGAGGGTGTGGACAGTTACGTGCCGTATGCAGGTGCTTTGAAAGACGGTGTTGCAATTACAACTTATAAGGTTAAGTCAACAATGTGCAACTGCGGTGCTTTGTCTATTCCTGAGTTCCAGCAGAAAGCTAGGCTTACTCTTGTTTCTTCGACAAGTATTGTCGAGGGCGGCAGCCATGACGTTATTGTTAAGGACAGCGTTTATAACAACTAAGATTTAATGATTGAGTTAATGGGCGATACGACATTTTTACTTGTGTCGTTCGCCCATTAATTTAGATAATATATTTTTTGAATTAATATTTAGCTTTCGGTCGGGTACATAAAGTAAGGTTTAACAATGACTAACTTCACGTGTTAAAAAATAAAATTATCTCAGAATAATAAATTAATAATACAAAATAAAACTAACAAAAATATAAAATTATGATAAATGACTAATACGATAATATATAATATAATTTAACAAAAGCTAAAAATAAACTCAAATACAGTCAATAAATGTCGGAGTTTGTAACGTGTGATTATGGTAAATGTTCACAAAAAATAACCGCTGTAAACTTTAATCAGCCCCTTTTTAAAAAAATTATTTATTTTTTGTATAAAATTCTCAAATCAACCTTTACATTTTCCCGATTTTGTTTTATAATTACAATAAGTCTAATTGAGTTTGACAACATCGACCGATGTCCCTTGAATATTGTTTTTGTACAAATATTCGCATTAACAGCATATATTATATTGGGCATAATTACGGTCAGAGAAAGGTTGGAATAGAAATGAGTATTGAAAAAGTAAAAGCAGAGCTTGAAAATTCCAGTGCATATAATCGCCTTAACGCTCTTTTCGATGAGGGTACGTTTTCTCCGCTCGCTCCTTTCGCTAAGTCCGGCAACGGTTTGACAGAGGCTGCGGCAGGCTACGGCGAAGTGAACGGCTGTGCGGTTTATGCTTTCGCACAAAACAGCGATGTTTGCGGCGGTGCTATGTCTAAGGCTCACGCAGCAAAGCTTAAAAAGCTTTATAACCTTGCACTTAAAACAGGTACTCCCGTTATTGGTCTTTACGATTCAATCGGTGCAAGAGTTGACGAGGGCGTTGATTTGCTCACCGCTTACGGCGAAGTTCTTAATTACAGCGGCAAGCTTGCAGGCATTGTTCCGCAGATTTCCGTTGTTCTCGGTCCTTGTCAGGGTACGGCGGCACTCCTTGCAACATGTGCGGATTTCGTGATTATGAGCGAAAAAGGCAAGCTCACAATTAATACAAACGGCGAGGGCGGAAGTGCAGAGGAAAACAAAAAGCACGGCGTTACCGCTATTACCGCAAAGGACGAGTTCGGTGCTATCGAAGCGGCTAAAAATCTTGTCGTTTTGCTTCCGCAGAACAATCTCTCCGACCCATATACCACAGACGAAATTCCGGCTATGCCCGAGAGTGATGTTATATCTAACTTCGTTGACGGCGGAAGTTTCGTTGAACTCTTTGAGGGTTACGCAGATTCCGCTAAGGTAGGTTTTGCAAAGCTTCAGGGAGATACTGTCGGTGTTGTTGAAACGAACGGCGATGTTCTCGACCGCAAGGCTTGCGAAAAGCTGGTTAAGCTTGTAAGATTCTGCGATGCATATTCGATTCCCGTAATTACGCTTGCAAATTCAAAGGGCTTCAAGTGCGTGAAGTCCGCAACAAAGCTTACAGCCGCTTATGCAGAAGCTACCACGGCTAAAATTACAGTTGTAACGGGTGATGCTTTCGGTGCGTTCTACATAGCTGTTGCCGGTACGGGTGCATCTACCGATATTACAATCGCTTTGGAGGGTGCAAGCGTTTCGCCTGTTGCTCCCGAGGCAGGAATTATTATACTTAACCCCGAGAAGCTCAAAACCAATGCAGAGGGCAGAAAGAAAGCCGTTGAAGAGTTCAGAGCCAACGAATGCTCCGCAGAGAGAGCTGCCGAAAAGGGTTACATAGATAACGTTGTTGCTGTTGACGAACTGAGAGAGGTATTGTCTGTTTCTCTTGATATGCTCGCAGGCAAGAGAGAAACCACTCTCCCGAAAAAGCACAGCACGATTTAAGAAATGAAGTGTGCATTGCACAAGATTGAATATAGGATAGTTTGTTTTGTATTGACCGAATTTTAAGTTGAAAAATTTTTGGGGTCAACTGTACAGATTACAGATAAAGTATGTTTAAAACTCCTTTATAAAAGAAAGGACGTATATATTATGAGAAATCTTAAAATTACTGTAAACGGTGTTGCATATGATGTTCAGGTTGAGGACGTTTCAGGCGGTGCTGTAAGTACTCCTGTCGCTGCTCCGGCTGCCGCTCCTGCTCCCAAGGCTGCTCCTGCTCCAAAGGCTGCCGCTCCGGCTGCTTCTGCCGCAGGTTCGGTTAAAATCGAAATCCCCATGCCGGGTACTATCGTAAGCGTAAACGCAACTGTCGGTCAGAGCGTTAAAAAGGGCGATGTGCTTGTTGTGTTTGAAGCTATGAAAATGGAGAACGAAATTCAAGCTCCTCAGGACGGTAAGGTTGCCGCAGTTCTCTGTACTAAGGGCGAGAATAAGGAATCCGGTGCGGTTCTTCTGACGTTGGAATAATTTAGATTAACCTTGAAGGGAATGTAGATAAAAATGTCCAAGAAAAAAATACTTGTTACAGAAACTATTTTAAGAGATGCCCACCAGTCACTTATTGCTACAAGAATGACAATGGACGAAATGCTCCCGATTCTCCCTCAGCTCGATAAAATCGGATTCCATTCTTTGGAGTGCTGGGGCGGTGCGACTTTCGATTCCTGTCTGCGTTTCTTGAACGAAGACCCGTGGGAAAGACTCAGAACTATCAGAAAGAACTGTCCGAATACAAAGCTTCAAATGCTTTTCAGAGGTCAGAATATGCTCGGCTATCGTCATTATGCAGACGATGTGCTTGAATACTTTGTTCAGAAGAGTGTTGCAAACGGTATGGATATTATCCGTATCTTCGACGCTCTTAACGATATAAGAAACCTCGAAGCTGCCGTTAAGGCTGCAAAGAAAGAGGGTGCTCACGCTCAGATTGCTATTTCATATACAACAGGTCCTGTTTTCGATACAAAGTACTTTGTTGACTATGCAAAGAAAATTGAGTCGGTCGGTGCTGATTCAATCTGTATCAAGGATATGGCTGCTTTGCTCACACCGTACAGAACCGAAGAGCTTGTAAAGGCTATTAAAAAGGCTGTTAAAATTCCTGTTGACCTGCATACTCATTATACCTCGGGTCTTGCTTCAATGTGCCTGCTCAAAGGTATTGAGGCAGGTGCGGATATTATAGATACGGCTATGTCCCCTCTTGCTTTGGGTACGTCACATGCTCCTACGGAGTCTATGGTTGCCGCACTTCAAGGCACGGATTACGACACAGGTCTTGACCTTGTTGCACTTTCCGAGGTAAGAGATTACTTTATGACGCTCCGCAAGAAGTATCTTGACAGCGGTCTGCTTGACCCGAAAATGCTTGCCGTAGACGCAAATGCTCTTATCTATCAAGTTCCGGGCGGTATGCTCTCCAACCTCCTTTCACAGCTTAAGCAAATGGGTAAGGAAGATAAGCTTGAAGAGGTTATGAAAGAAGTTCCGAAGGTTAGAAAAGACGCAGGTTATCCGCCGCTTGTTACTCCGACTTCACAGATTGTCGGAACTCAGGCTGTTAGCAACGTACTTTTCGGTGAGCGTTACAAGAACGTAAACGGTCAGTTTAAAGACCTTGTTCAGGGTAAGTACGGTAAGACACCTGTTGACATCGACCCGAAATTCAGAAAGAAGATTATCGGCGACGAGAAGCCTGTAACATGCCGTCCTGCCGATTTGCTTGAGCCGGAGCTTGACAAGCTTAAGAAAGAATGCGAAGAGTGGACGGAGCAGGAGGAGGACGTACTCTCCTATGCACAGTTCGACCGTGTTGCTATCAAGTTCTTCGAGAAACGCCGTGACGCTAAGGCAGGCATTGACAGCGAACACTTCGATGCAGCAAACAAAGTACACCCCGTGTAAGGCGAACAACACATCTAACATCTGATATCAAATGCCGAAAGGCTTGATACTATGTCTTTATGACATATATAATTTCATCTGCAGAGGAAGTTATAAAATGGAAGAACAAGGAAAAAAGAATCTCCAAGGAGAAGCTTTGTCCGCTGAACAGGAAACTAAAGAGGTTCAGAAGACAGGTAATCCTGCGGAGAGCGTGAAGGGGGTAAATCCACCCAACACGCCGACGGGAGCGGGGCAGAATGCATATACCCCGAATCCGCCAAACGGCTATCCGGCACAGCAAGGCGTGCCGCAGTACGGCTACGGCTCTGCTCCGCAGGGTCAAATGCCGTATCAGCAGCCTTATGGCGGCGGCTATTCCCCTCAGTTTGCACAGCAAGGTAATTTCCGCCAAGGTGCAAACTCGGGATATCCGTCACAAACTCCTCGGACTTACGGTGCGTATCAGCAGAACGGAAACGGAACGGGTCCCGGGCAGTACAACTATAAGGCAAGCAGGAGTCAGTATGGTCAGAACAATGCGTATTCTGGAGCAGGTCCGGGACAGTACGACTACAGAGCTACGCCCCAGGGAAGTCAGGCTCAGAAGCAGCAGACTGTCGGAGGAAATTCTCAGCCGCAGACAGCTCCTCGGACACAGTTCGGCTATAACAACTATCAGCAGTATCAGTTTAAACAGCCGCAGAATGCCGGCAATTACGGATACTATCCCGCACAGCAGCAGTTCGGTGCATATCCTGCACAGCAGATGCCGTACGGTTCGCAAGCTGCAAATTCGCAGCAAATGCCTGTTTACGGTCCGCAAGCACCTACAGCACAGCAGCCGCCGCAAACACAATTTAATCCGCAGCAGCCTCCGCAAACTCAGTTTGCACAGCAGGCTCTTACGTACACTTCTCCGTACGGTCAGTACCCGGCTTACGGTCAAAGACCTATGCAGGGTCAGCAGCCTATTCAACCGCTTCAAATGCCTAAAAATACGGGCAATCCCAACCCCGGAAACGTTCAGGTTATAAAACCCGGCGACAAGGACGACGATACAAATTCCAAAGATGAAAAGCCGAAGATTGACGGCGAAATTGTCAAAGAGGAAGTTTCCGCTGACGGAAAGAAGAAAGTTATTGTTAAAAGACCTATTGAAGACGGTGACAATACAAACGAACTCAAAGCACCATCAAAAGCAATTGAAAATCAAATTAAGGCGGAACTGGGAGATGACGCTCTTAAAAACGGCGAAGTTATTATGTATACGTCCCAGATGAACAAAAAGAAAAACGATAAGAAAAACGATAAGGACGGTGCTTATAAGCCCTCCCTTAGGGATATGCTTTTCGGTCCGCCCAAAAAAGAACTCAATCAGGAAGCCGATGAGGGTAACTTTGAATGGAAATGTCCCGAATGCGGTACTGTTAATAAAGATTATGTTGTTACTTGTCACTGCGGCTGCACACAGAAAAGAGCAAAGAATATCGCAGCAGGCAGAATTCCCAAGGACGATAAACCCGAAATTTCCAACGCAAATAATCAGCCTGTAGTTCAGCAGCAGAACTCTAAGGAGAATGAGGTTAAGGAAGAAGTTAAACCTGCGGTTCAGCAGCAGAATGTTCCCGTTCAGCAGAACAACGCTGCAAAACCTCAGAATGTTCAGCCGACCCCTGAACCCGAAAAGCCAGCTGCCGAAACAAAACCCGAAGAGCCGAAAGAACCCGAACTCCCCGATGATTACGACCCGGAGATGCCCGATAAAGTCGAGCTTACAGAGGAGGAAATTCAGGCGGAGATTGCCGAGTTTATGAATGCTCCAATTCCCGTATGGCGTCCGAAGTCACAGCGTGACAGCGACAAGAGCGGTCCTAAAGCTATTTACGTAATGGGCGAAGCTAAGAAAGAAGCCGAAGAGGAAGCTAAACGTAAAGCCGAGGAAGAAGCTAAAAAGAAAGCCGAAGAAGAAGCTAAGAAAAAAGCTGAAGAGGAAGCTAAACGCAAGGCTGAGGAAGAAGCTAAGAAAAAAGCCGAAGAGGAAGCTAAACACAAGGCTGAGGAAGAAGCTAAGAAAAAAGCCGAAGAGGAAGCTAAACGCAAAGCCGAGGAAGAAGCTAAGAAAAAAGCCGACGAAGAAGCTAAACGCAAAGCCGAGGAAGAAGCTAAACGCAAAGCCGAGGAAGAAGCTAAGAAAAAAGCCGAAGAGGAAGCTAAACGCAAAGCCGAGGAAGAAGCTAAGAGAAAAGCCGAAGAGGAAGCTAAACGTAAAGCCGATGAAGAAGCTCGCAAGAAAGCCGAACTGGAAGCTAAGATAAGAGCCGAGGAAGAGGCAAGAGTTAAAGCGGAGCTTGAAGCAAAGCGTAAGGCAGAGGAAGAAGCCCGCAGAAAAGCGGAAGCCGAAGCAAAACGCAGAGCCGAGCTTGAAGCTAAGATAAGAGCCGAAGAAGAAGCAAGAATCAAAGCCGAGCTTGAAGCTAAACGTAAGGCTGAGGAAGAAGCTCGCAGAAAAGCAGAAGCCGAAGCAAAACGCAGAGCCGAACTTGAAGCTAAGATAAGAGCCGAAGAAGAAGCAAGAATCAGAGCCGAGCTTGAAGCTAAACGCAAAGCCGAGGAAGAAGCAAGACGTAAGGCTGAGGAAGAAGCCCGCAAAAAAGCAGAAGAAGCCAGAAGAAGAAATCTTGAAGAGCAGCGCAGACAGTCCGAAGCTAAGGCTAGGGCAGAGCGTGACGCACTCCGAAAGAAGATTGAAGAGGAAGAAGCTAAACGAGCTGCGTACGAAGCCGAACGAAAGGTTATCGAAGATGCCAAGGTAGCTGCGGAGAAAGAAGCAAGACGTATCAAGGCTGAAAGAGAAGCTAAGTTCAGAGCGGAAGAGCCGAAGTTCAGAGCCGCCGAGGAGGAGAGAAGAAAGTCCGAAGCGGAAGCAAGACGTAAGGCTGAGGAACGCAGAAAAGAAATTCTCGAAGCGGAAGAAAAGCGTATTACATCGGAAGCTCTAAAGAAGAAGATTGTAGACGCTGAAATCGCCGAAGAGAAAGAGAGAAGACGTAAGGCTGCCGAAGAAGCTCGCCGCAAGGCAGAAGAGGAAGCTCGCAGAAGAGCCGAGGAAGAAGCCAGAAGAAGAGCCGAAGCGGAAGCAAGACGCAAAGCCGAAGAAGAACGCCGCAGAAGAGCCGAAGAGGAAGCTAAACGTAAGGCTGAGGAAGAACGCCGCAGAAAAGAAGCCGAAGAAGCTAAACGCAGAGCGGAAGAGGAAGCAAGACGCAAGGCTGAGGAAGAAGCTCGCTTGAAGCGTGAAGAACAGGAACTCCGCGAAAGAATTCGTGCGGAAATAGAAGCTAAAATCAAAGCCGAAATGGAAGCTAAGATAAGAGCCGAAGAGGAAGCTCGCCGCAAAGCCGAGGAGGAACGTCTGAGAGCTATCGAGGAAGAAAAACGCAAAGCGGAAGAGGAACGCCGCAGAGCCGAGGAAGAAGCTCGCCGCAAAGCCGAAGAAGAAGCAAGACGCAAAGCCGAGGAAGAAGCCAGAATCAAGGCAGAAGAGGAAGCTCGAAAGAGAGCCGAGGAAGAAGCCAGAAGACAGGCTGAGGAGGAAGCTCGTCTTAAAGCGGAGGAAGCAGCTCTTCGTGAAAGAATCCGTGAGGAAACAAGAAGAAGAGTTGAAGAGGAACGCAGGCGTTTGGCAGAAGAAGAAGCTCGCCGCATAGCCGAGGAAGAGGCAAGAAAGAAAGCCGAAGAGGAAGAAAGAATCAGAGCCGAGGAAGAGCGTAAAAAAGCCGAAGAAGAAGCTAAACGCAAAGCCGAAGAGGAACGTCTGAGAGCTATAGAAGAGGAAAAACGCAAGGCTGAGGAAGAGAGAATCAAAGCCGAGGAAGAAGCTAAGAGAAAAGCGGAAGAGGAAGCCAGACTAAAGGCTGAAGAAGAAGCACGAATCAAAGCAGAAGCCGAAGCAAAACGCAAAGCCGAGGAAGCCGCACGCAGAGAAGAGGAAGAGAAGAAGCAGAGAGAAGAAGCCACAGCTAAACGCAAGGCAGACGAGCTTAAATCTATTCATGAACTTCAAGCTAAAATGCGTGAGGAGGAAGAAAAGAAAGCAGCGGAACAGGCAGCCGAAAAAGCTAAACAGGAAGAAGCTTTGGCAGCAGTTGCCTCCCAGAATGCCGATTTCCTCGCCGAAGATGAAGAGGATTTGAGCCACCTTTCTCCCCTCCAGAGAAAAATCAGAGAGCAGCAGCGTCGGCTTGATATCGAAGAGCGAATGCGTAAGGCTATTTTGTCACAGAATAATCCGAACTATCAGCCGCAGAACAATAATCCGCAGCGTCAGCAGGTTCAGCAGCCTTCTGTTCAACCGCAGTATCAGCAGCAAACTGTTCAGCAGCCGTATCAGCAGGTTCAGCAGCCTTCTGTTCAACCGCAGTATCAGCAGCAAACTGTTCAGCAGCCGTATCAGCAGTATCAGCAGCAGCCGCCTGTAAGACAAACCGTTCAGCCGCCGCAGAGAGTTGTAAATACTCCGCAGGTTGACCCCAATGCTCCGCCGAGAACTCAAAGACCGGCAAGACAGATTGACAGACCCCAGCCGACCGTTTCCACACCTCCCGTAACAAAATCCTCGCCGCCGTCTACAAAGTCCGGATTTAATCCGTTTAAGAAGAAAGTGGTTTACAAGCAGGAGAGAGAAGCAGGAGCAAACGAGTGGAAGTGCGAGAAGTGCGGAATCGTTAATGCAAATTACGTTACCACTTGTGCGTGCGGATATCGCAGAAGCACAAGGAAGAAAAGACCCGAAAGCGAGAACGGAGATATTCAGCAGCAGAACTTAAATCCGAATGCTGATGCAACAACTACAGTACCTCCGAGAACGCAGCGTTCACCGTCGTTCACACGTCCTCCGATAACACAGAATCCGAATGCTACCACAACGACACCTCCAAAAACGCAGCATTCGCCGTCGTTTACACGTCCGCCGAATTCGCAGAATCCTTCGATAACTCAGAATCCGCCGATATCGCAAAATCCGCTTATATCGCAGAATCCGCCGATATCCCAGAATCCGCCGATATCCCAGAATCCGCCGAGAACCCAAACTCCTCCGAGAACTCAGCGGCCTGCAATGCCCAGCGGTTATCAAGCTCCTATAACGCAGAATCCGCCGAGAACTCAAAGACCGGCAAGACAGCCGTCTATCGAGCAGCCGGCAGCGGCACAGCAGGGTGCTGTTCAAACTGGAGTACCGCAAATCGGTCAAAAAATGGATATGAATGCAGCGTGGATTTGTTTCCAGTGCGGCACGAACAATCCTCCGTACGTTACAGCTTGCAGCTGCAGTGTGACTAAGAAGAGAGCGGCTAAGTTCTACGAAACCGGTGTGGATTTGCTTGCGGCTCAGGCTGAAGCAGACAAGCAGCGTAAAACTCGCCGTGATGTTGCTATGAATGACTTTATGGATAAAAAGTCAAATTACGGTCCGAATTCGTTTGACGACCACGAAACCGTAATGGTTGATAACGCAGGTAATCCTGTGACATCACCTCAACCGGCTGAGAATAATACAGCGGCGGCAGCTCCGCAGACTATGCGAAGCAAGCAGGTTTACAACAGAGAGCCTTACTTTGACGAGTGGAAGTGTCCCGATTGCGGAACTATCAACAACGATTATGTTTCGACTTGTGCATGCGGCTGTTCGCAGAGAAAAGCAAAGAAGCTTGCAGGCGGAAATGCTCCGAGAACTCAGCGTCCGTCAGCAACACAAAGACCTCCCCAGCAGCAGCCGTTTACTATCAATCCGACACAAAGGCAGACACAGGCAGCTCCGCCTGTAACACCGCCGCCTATTCCAACTCCGACATCAAGTGCAGCTTCAACCAGAGCTACAACAAGCACACCAACGGGCAGAGCCACAAAGAATAACGACCGTGAGCCGTATTTTGACGAGTGGAAGTGTCCCGAGTGCGGAATTATCAACAATGATTATGTTTCAACTTGTGCATGCGGCTGTTCTCAGAGAAGAGCAAAGCGTTTGCAGCAGAATAACAAGAATAATAAGAGATAATTTTCATTTTGGTTATTTGGAATATAAAAAATTAGTTCCCTCAGCGGTTTGGCTGAGGGAACTTTTTGTAGCTGTACGGTTGGCGAAGCTTGACCAAACTTTAAAATAGTAAATATTTCTATCTGTATGGTTGAAATTAAATCGTAGGTTATCTTTCTTAGACCGGCAATTCGCTACGCTGTTGCCTTTGTTGGTTTGTGCGGATAGATACATTTTTGTATATGCTTTTATTTTTGTTTTCTAAGCATAGTTTGTTTAATTTCGCTGAGGGGAGTTTATTTTTCTACAATAATTTGTTCCGTCAGCGAGCGGGGCTCTGCCCCTGCACCCCGCAAGCTTTAAAAAGCTTGACCAAACTTTAAAATGTTAAATCTTTTAGCTTATAATGAAAAAATCAACAATAATTACACATCACGCATTACAATCAAGCACGCTGTGAGCATACTTGCAAAATCTCCGAGTAATGCACACGGTACAGTATATCCTGTCTTTTTAATATTTGTCGCACCGTAATATACCGCTATGCAGTAGAATGTGGTTTCGGTCGAACCTGTCATAACGGCTGCGATTTTTGATACAACAGAATCCGCTCCGTTGTCGGATACTATCCTGTTCAGCATTGCGAGCGAACCGCTTCCGCTGATAGGCTTCAAAAAGAACAGCGGCGAAACCTCTTTCGGTATTCCCATAAGCTCTGTCACAGGTGAGAGAAAATTCGTCAAAATATCCAACGCTCCGCTTGCTTTGAACATTCCTATTGCGGTGATTAGTCCTATCAGTGACGGTGCGATTGAGTACATCGTTTTCAGTCCCTCTTTTGCTCCGTCCGTGAAACAGGAAAATACCGGTACTTTTTTAATTAGTCCGTCTGTTAAGATTATTAACATTATTATCGGTATGATTAACGATATTATCATTTTATCTCACACTTCTTTTTTGTAGAATATATTTACCGAGATTATCCCTACCGCAAGTCCGCAAATCGATGATATCCATACATACGGTACAATTGCCGCCGGCTGTGTGCTTCCGTATGATTCGAGAATTGATATTATCATAGTAGGCATTAATTGTAAAGATGTGGTATTCAGAATAACAAACATTACGGTATCTCTGTCGGCGGTGAAGTTTTTCAGCGATAAAGCTTTTTCTTTTTCGATTTCTTTCATAGCCTTTATCCCGAGCGGTGTTGCTGCGTTGCCAAGTCCGAGTAAATTCGCCGTGACATTCGCCGAGATTGCCCCGAATGCTTTTCCGTTTCGGTCGAGGTCGGGGAAAAGCCTTGACAGCAGCGGTGAGAGAAGCTTTGCTATTGTGCGGCTAAGTCCGCTTTTATCGGCTATTTCCGTTATTCCGCTCCATAAACAAACCGTGCCTGTCATTGTGATTATAAGCTCAACGGCTTCCGAGGCGGAGCTTAATATTGAGTTTGTGAGATTATTTGTGTTTCCTGTGACTACAGAACATATTATACTTAATATTATTATAAAACACCAGATGTAGTTAAACATATTCACTCCCAAAATTACCATTTTTTTGTAAAAAAGGTTGACTTTTGAATTTTAATGTTGTATGATATTAGATGTAAAGTTGCCGAGCGGACAACGTCCGCAGAAATAACGTGAAGATAGTTTTATACTACTAACGGTCTAAAAGATTTACCATTTAAAGTTTGGTCAAGCTTTTCAAAGCTTGCGGGGTGCAGGGGCAGAGTCCTGCTCGCTGACGTAACAAATTATTGTAGAAAATAAATTACCCTCAGCGAAATGAGATAAACTATTAAATAAAAACAACCAAAAAACAAAAACTCTCCCCCCAAACCAAAACAGGCAACAGCGGAGCGAATTGCCGGTCTAAGAAAGAAAAGCGGTAATATTTAAAAAAATCGAGATTTTTTTAAAAACCCCTCCGTCAGCCTTACGGCTGCCACCTCCCCTAAATGGGAGGCTTTTTGGTTCTCGATTTATTAAAGTCGCCCTTCATAGGGGAGATGTCCGCAGGACAGAGGGGTTTAGTGAAATTTGCTAAATCTTTTAGATTTTGAGTATGGTATTAGCGATAAAGCATTGGTCGGATACGTAAATTAATTTTACAAATAAACTATAATCACGTATTTCCTGCGGACGTTGTCCGCCGTACGTGTTAAAAAAAGGAGAGATAATCTATGAAAAAATCAGGAGATTTGTGTACTATCGATAAACTTGGCAGAATTCTTATTCCAGTTAAGCTCAGACGTAAGTTTGACCTTAACCCCGATGATGTGCTTGAATTGTATACGGACGAGGAGCGTATCATTCTCCAAAGATATATACCCTACTGCGTTTTTTGTTCAAATCAAGACGATTTGACAGAGTTCGGAAAAAAATATGTCTGCAAAAATTGCATAGAAAAACTTACTAATATTTAATCATTGCTTCACCTCAATTTATTATATTTTTGAATTGCAAATTAAGAGAGAAATTTTGCGAAAATTCGGCTTTATAACCGTAAACAGCATATTGTTTAAAAAATTTCAAAAAAATTTGTGAATAATTCATAACGAATAAATTGAGGTTTTGAATTGAAAATGTGTCGGAAAAATGTTAAAATAAGAAGTATGATATCGGCAGCTTGCATAAAGTTTGTTATTTGTTTCGGTGCTTTTTATTATTGACTTTCGGTACACGTTTTCTTTGGGGTTATATGACTTAGGAGGAAATAAAGTGAATAAAGAAAAAGTAAAGAAATTTTTATGCTGTGCGGTTGCCGCTGTTATTATGATAACTCCGCTTTGCGGTACGCAGGCTTTTGCCGAGGAGCTTTACGATGACTTCTACGGCGTTGATGACGACGGCTCTTTGTACGGTGAGGCTCTCGACGGTGAAGAGGGCAATTCCGATACAGACGAAATCTCCGACAGCGATACCGACAAGGAGGAAAATGCATCGGAGGAAAATTCAGTGAGTTCAGTGGCAGAATTGGATAAATTGGCATACAACGGCGACGACCTTGGTGCGGCTTATACTAAAGGTGCTACGACCTTTAAGGTTTGGTCACCTACGGCTGAGCGAGTTCAGGTTTTGATTTATGCGACAGGCAGTGACGAGGAAGAGGACAGCAAGTATATCTCCGCCAACGAAATGACGTATGACGACAAAACAGGAGTTTGGTCTGCTACCGTTACGGGTGACCTTTTAAATAAGTATTATACCTATAATGTATATACGGGTAAAAAGGGTAAGGAAACAGTTGATATCTATGCAAAGGCTGTCGGTGTGAACGGAAACAGAGGTATGATTGTTGACCTCGCTTCAACAAATCCCACCGACTGGGATAAGGATAAGCACGTTTCCGTTGACAATCAGTCGGAGGCTGTTGTTTGGGAGGTTAATGTCAAGGATTTCTCAAATGACCCTGCTTCGGGTATCAGTGCTAAAAATCGTGGCAAATATCTTGCCTTTACGGAAAATAATACCACGGTCAACGCAAGCGGTACGTCTACTACCGGTGTTGCTTATCTTAAGGAGCTGGGGGTTAATTATGTTCAGCTTCTTCCTATCTTCGATTTCGGCTCGGTTGACGAGGCTTCCAAAGAAGACCAGTTTAACTGGGGCTACGACCCGAAAAATTACAATGTTCCCGAGGGTTCGTATTCAAGCAACCCTTATGACGGAAACGTCAGAATTAACGAGGTTAAGCAAATGGTTCAGGCTATCCATAATAACAATATGGGCGTAGTTATGGACGTTGTTTTTAACCATACATATGAGGGGGCTAAATCGTGGTTTAATATCACTGTTCCCGATTATTACTACAGATTTACCGACAGCGGCACTTGGTCAAATGGTTCGGGCTGCGGAAACGATACGGCTTCGGAACATTTGATGTTCAGAAAGTATATGGTTGATTCTGTGGTTTATTGGGCAAAAGAGTATCATATCGACGGTTTCAGATTCGACCTTATGGGTCTTCACGATGTCGAAACAATGAACGCTATCCGTGCGGCTCTCGATGAGCTTGAGGGCGGCGAGAAAATTTTGATGTACGGCGAGGGTTGGTCGCTCGGTACTAATGCAGAACCCGGTACTGTTATGGCTACTCAGCAGAATATGAAAAAGCTTTCCGACAGAATAGGTGCTTTCAATGACGGTATTCGTGACGGCATTAAGGGAAGTAATTTCAATGCGTCCGAGGGCGGATATATTCAGGGCGGTCAGGGTCAGGCAAGCGTTAAGTCGGGAATTACGGCAGAGGTCGGAAATTGGGCGAACTTCCCCACACAGACGGTTACATACAATTCCTGTCACGACAACTATACTTTGTGGGATAAGCTTGTTGCGACAAGCGGCTCTATCGACGATTACAAGCTCAGAGATGAAAAGCTTGTTTCTATGAATAAGCTTGCGGCGGCGATTACTCTTACATCACAGGGCATCAGCTTCTTTCAGGCAGGCGAGGAGTTCGCAAGAACAAAACGTGGTGACGAAAATTCTTACAGGTCTTCCTCGAAAATCAATCAGCTCGATTGGGAAAGACGAAACGATTACAGCGACTTAGTACAATACTATGCAGGTCTTATTGAAATTAGAAAGAATTTTGCACCTTTTACCGACCCTACGGAAACTTCCGTGAAGAATATCAAGTTCATTGAAAATCTTCCTAAGGGTGTGATTGCATATACCTTGAAGAACGATTTGAAAGACGAAAATCAATGGAAACAGGCTGCTGTGATGTTCAATGCCACAGCCGAAAATGTTGAGGTTGAGCTTCCCGAGGGTCTTGCAAACGACTGGGTTGTCGTTGTGAACGGCGACAGTGCAGGTCTTGGCGGTCTTTCGGTTGTAAACGGAAACAAGGCTGTAGTTAAGTCGGGTACGGCACTTATGCTCGTTGACAAGGAGAGCTTCGATTCCGCAAAGCTTAAATCCGACAAGGGTACTGTGACGGTTAAACACGTTGACCTTGATTCGGGAAACGTAATCAAGAAACAGGTTATCTCGGGTACTATCGGAAATAAATATTCCGTTAAAGCAGATGATTCTTTGGCTATGGAATATACCTATAAAAATTCCGAGGGCAGTGTTACGGGAAAGTACACCGCCGAGGGTACGGAGGTAACTCTTAACTATACTAAATATACAGGGACGTTCGGTACTGCAACCATAAAATTTGTGGACAGCGAAACAGGCAAGGAGCTTACAGACGCTATAACTCAAACAGGCAGAACGGGCGACCGCTATTATACCGCAGAAATTCCCACAATAAAGGGTTATGCACTTGATTTGACGAATTTGCCCACTAACGGTGCAGGCAAGTTCACAGAGGGCAACACGGAAATTGTCTACAAATATACACCTATCCAGAACGAGGCTGTTACGGTTCATTATTACAACAGCAACGGCTGGGAAAACCTTACGCTTTACGCTTACGGCAACGGCACACAGAATGCAGGCGAAACAAAAGCTATAGTCGGTGAGTGGCCCGGCGCGGCTATGAAAAACGACGGCGACGGCTGGTGGTCGTATACTATTCCGTCCGCCGACCTTGTGGGAGTAAGCGGAGTGAGAGTTATTTTTGCAAACGGCAACGCACAAGACCCCCTTGCCGGAAACGAGGGTTTCCTTGTTTCGGGTGAGGTTTGGATTAACAACGGTGTTATTGCCGACAAGAATGATAAAGAGGTCGTAAGTTCGGGCAAGGTGAATGTTATTTACATTGACTACTCGGGGGCGGTTATCGATAAGGACGTTTACAAAGGGGAAATCGGAAAGAGCTATGATATCGCTCCAAAGGATTTCTTCGGCTATGAGCTTGTTGATAATGCGGATAACGTGGTAGGAAATTACACTGCCGAGGAGATTAATGTTATTTTCAATTATCAGCCGAATTACGGCAAGAGTTTGATAGTATGGCTTGCGGCAGGCGGTGTTGCCGTGCTTGCGGGCGGTATTGCGGCTTTTGTTTTAAGAAAAAGAAAAACAGTATAATTTAAATTTACCGTCTAACATCTAAAAGATTAATTTTCCATTAGGCTCGTAAAGTAAAGCTTAATCGGAAGTATAGTCACATATTCAAAAAGGAGGAAATAGTTACTATGCGATTCAGAAAAACCATGTCTGTTATCATTGCGGCAGCTATGCTTACATCAACATTTTGTGCCTTTGGTGCAAGTGCTGCCGAAGCAGATAACGCAAGTGCAGCGAACAGCGTTGATTCAATCGTTTTGAATGACTTCACTACTTATCCCACCTACGGCGGAACGGATTTGGGTTCAACCTATTCGGCTGCGTCCACTACTTTTAAGGTGTGGGCTCCGTCTTCAACAAATGTTACCCTTAACCTTTACAAGAGCGGTGACAAGAATGTCAATGATAAGATTTCCGAAGCCGATATGGAGCTTGATAAGGCTACCGGTGTTTGGAGCATTACCGTTGACGGTGACATTAAGAATACGTATTACACCTACAGGGTATTTAACGAGAATAACCCCAACGGTGTTGAGGTTTGCGATATCTACGCAAAGGCTGCCGGCGTAAACGGCGACCGTGCAATGGTTGTTGACCTCGATTCCACAGACCCTGCCGGCTGGGAGAACGATAACTTCCAAAGAGTTGAAGAAGCTACAGACGCAAGCGTTTGGGAGGTTCATATCAAGGACTTCTCCTATGACCCCGAGTCGGGTGTTTCCGAGGCTAACCGTGGTAAGTATTTGGCTTTCACAGAGTTTCAAACTACTCTTAACAATGCAGGTGATGTTAAAACCTGTATGAACTATCTTAAGGATTTGGGCATTAAGTACGTTCAGATTAACCCGATGTACGATTTCGGCTCTGTTGACGAAGCAGGCGATTCTTCACAGTTCAACTGGGGCTACGACCCGAAGAACTATAATGTTCCCGAGGGTTCGTATTCTTCCGACCCGACAGACGGCAACGTTAGAATTAACGAGATGAAGCAGATGATTAAGGCTCTCCACGATAACGGTATCGGTGTTATTATGGACGTTGTTTACAATCATACTTATGCAAGTGATGATTCGTGGTTTAACCTCACAGTTCCCAATTACTATTACAGACAGAATGCGGACGGTTCTTGGTCAAACGGTTCGGGCTGCGGAAATGATACTGCTTCCGAGCGTGAGATGTTCAAGAAGTTTATGGTTGAGTCCGTAACATATTGGGCAAATGAGTATCATATTGACGGCTTCAGATTTGACCTTATGGGTCTGCATGACCTTGATACTATGAATCTTATCCGTTCCGAGCTTGACAAGATTGATTCCAAGATTATCACCTACGGCGAGGGCTGGACACTCAGCACAACACCCGATAAAACAAACTGGGCAGGCAATAAGACTAAGCTTTGCAAGCAAACTCTTGCCTCTCAGGCTGACAGCAGAATAGGCTTCTTTAACGATACTTTCCGTGACGCTATAAAGGGAAAGGCTTTTGACGATTTGACATCAAGAGGTTATGTTTCCGGTTCGACAGGCGGTGCAGGTACACTCTATCAGAGTATTATAGGTCAGAGGGACGGTATGGGCTGGAAAACTACCGCTCCTACTCAGAATGTAGTTTATACTTCCTGCCACGATAATCAGACGCTTTGGGACAGATTTGTTGCTTCCGAGTACGGTTATCCGGCTGCTGCAGAACAGCACCTTGAAAGAAACGAACAGTTTGTTGCAAGCAATAAACTCAGCGGTGCTATTACATTCACTTCTCAGGGTGTTCCGTTTATACTTGCAGGCGAGGAGTTCGCAAGAACCAAGCTCGGCGACCACAACAGTTACAAGTCCGCAGCCGACCTCAATATGCTTGATTGGTCGAGAGCTTATGAGTATGCAGATGTCGTTTCTTACTACAAGGGTATGCTTCAAATCAGAGATAACTTTGATGCTTTCTCCGACGGAACAACTACTACAGGCGATGCTATGGTTAAGCTTGATACTCCTACCGGTGTTATCGGCTATACCATTCCGAACCTCAGTTCGGCTAAAAATCAGTGGAGTGACGCAGTTGTTTACTTTAACGGCAGTCTTGACGATGCGGCAGAGGTAACTCTTCCGAACAGCTCTACTCTTATGGGTGATGTTGACGGCGACGGCAAGATAACGGCAGCGGATTCCTTGAGCATTCTCAGATATTCCGTTCATCTTGACAAGTTTACGGCAGACCAAGAGGCTATTGCAAACGTAAACAGCGATACTAAGATCGACTCCGCAGACGCACTTTCCGTACTCAGAATGAGCGTTAAGCTTGAGCCTGAAATCCGCACGGAGGGCAAGGAGTATGTTGTTATCGCAAACGACCAGACAGCAGGTCTTTCCGCTATTGAAACAGTTTCGGGCAAGGTTACCGTTAAACCGACTTCCGCTTTGATTCTTGTTCCTAAGGACAGCTATGACAAGGTTGGTCTTTCCGACAGCGAAAACGCAAGTGTAGTTGTTAATCATATCGACAAGGCAACGGATAAGGTTCTTAAGAAAGTAACAATTAAGGGTACAGAGGGTCAGGCTTATACTACTCAGAAAGCTAACGACCTTAACCTTGAATATGATTTGGACGCAGTTCCGAATAATGCTACAGGCAAAATGACAAAGGGCGTTACAGAGGTTAATTATTACTACAATCTCTATGCAGGCGGCGTTGGTTCTTTGACAGTTAAGTACGTTGACGAAAACGGCAAGTCTGTTGCAGATGCTCGTGTAACAAAGGCTCGTGCAGGCACAGAGTACACTACAGCTGCCCTCGACCTTACAGACAGCTGGTATAAACTTGTAAAAACTCCGTCGAATGCTTCCGGTAAGTATACTAAGGAGGGGGTTGAGGTAGTTTACACCTATAAGTATGACAAACCTGCTAAGTCAGAGAATCTTGTTGACACAACCGTTCATGTAAAGGTTCTTGACAGTGTTGCAGACACTATAGACCCGTATATTTACTATTGGGACGATGAGAATAAGAATATCGGTAAACCTGAATGGCCGGGCAACGCAATGGAAAAGGGTGCTGACGGCTGGTACACAAAGACATTCCAGAGCTATTATGTTTACAACTGGATTGTAAACAACAAAGGCGGTTCTCAGACCTCTAACAGAGCAGCGGCAGGCGACATCTGGATTGTTATCAGCGGTTCTGATTTGAGCAAGGCAGATAACGTAAAGGCTTATACTTCAAATCCCGACGCATAATTTTTTATAAAATATGCTTGACAACTATCGAAGTGTGTTGTATAATGTAGATGTGGTTATCCGGTGAGATAACTTCGTTTGCAAAATTAAAAAACAGAGTAAAATTCCAAGCGTGTGCCATATAGGCACGGAGTGTCTGCCGAACGGGGAGTTGTCGGCGGAACGAAAGAGAAATCTGCGGTTTGGGGTTTGCATCCCGCTGTTACACATGTAGAGTTTATGGGCGGTGTGCGATTTTTTGTACACCGCCTTTATATTTTGGTTTGGTTTTTCAGTACCAACAACTCCGTTTTCTATGGTGTAGCACCGGCAACGCCGGACGAACCGGCAACACCGGACGAACCGGTAACACCGGACGAACCGGCAACACCGGACGAACCGGCAACACCGGACGAACCGGTAACACCGGACGAAACACGCACTTTAATTTTTTATTGCTGTTAGTTTTGTGTCTGAGTGGAAAGTTCTTTTTTACAAAAGTTCACCTAACGTTAAAAGGAGTTGTTTAAAATGAATCGTTTTTTTAAGAAAACAGGAATGAAATTCGCCGAGTCAAGCAAGGAACTTACAAAACCCGTAAACCTTTCCGTTACAGCAATGCTTCTTGCGGTATCTATTGTACTCAAATATTTTGAAAACAACGGTATGGCTTTTATCGGAACTAATCTCATAAAGATAGGTTTCAGTGTGTTTCCGATAGCCGTTATCGCTATGCTTTACGGTCCTGTTGCGGCAGGTATTGCAGGAGGATTAAATGATGTTGTGGGATATATTATCGCTCCGGTTGGCGGTGCGTATATTCCCGGTTTTACAATTAGTATGATACTGCTCGGAATTGTCTACGGAGTTGCGTTTTACAAGGAAGAAATTAAATTGTGGAGAATAACTATTGCCGAAGTTATTATAACATTGTTCATAAATATACTTCTCGGTGTTACGTGGTTTATAGTATTTTATGGAATGCCGCTTGAAAAGGCTTTGTCTATCAGAGGAATAAAGGAGTTCATAGATTTGCCCGTATCGGTAGCTATTAACTACCTTATTTTCAAGGCGATAGTTAAGATACCCGAGGTCAGAAGAATTAAGAAAAGCCAAAATGTTTAATGCCAATAACACACATTTCTCCATAAATAAATGAAAAATGCTGTCACCAAAAACGGTGACAGCGTTTTTCTTAATGTAATAGAGATGTTAAGCGGAAAGTTTCAACTCTCTGACTTCATCAATTGTAAGATTGCAGGATTCCGCAATAACTTCGTCGGTGAGCAATCCGGAAAGAATAAGCTTTTGTGCAATCTCTCGGGAATTTTCTGCACGACCCTCAGCACGACCCTCGGCACGACCTTCTGCAATACCCTCGGCACGACCTTCTGCGAACTTGTCGTCACCTTCTTTTTTGATAACTTTATCTAATAAATCACACATATTCTCAATCTCCTTTTCGGCAGAGCCGGATTTTATTTCATTAAATCTTTTGGCGAGATTTTTATTAATAATCTCGTTGGGGTCGCTGCACCTTAAATCGTGAATAAGGTTTTTGATTGCTTTCGTACATTTGCCCGAATAAGCTGTATTCAGGTAGATAATGTGAGAGCCGTCGTTAAAACGCTTTTTGGAATTAATATGCCGTTCAACACGATAAATCGGTTTTTTCTCTTTGAAGATGTCATGTTCCGTTATGAAGATAACATATGTATCTTCCAGCTCATCGTATTCTTGACCTCTTTGCAGCGACATTGTATCAAGCGTACTTGAATAGTACCTTGCACGTCTTGGCGATGCACCGTCGGAACGCTTCTGGAGTTCGATATCCAGTTTTTTACCGTCATTTTCTTCTTTTGCGTGTATGTCAAAAATAACCTCGTGACCGTTTGCACTTGTGTAATGATAGTGAGTATGTACACTTTCCACTTTAATCTTAAACGGAAGAACAGCCGATAAAATATCCTCTGCACATTCGGGTCTTTCCTCGAAAAATACAGACATAAATATATCGTCCATAATAGTCATATTCTCAATTATTTTAAGATTTCTGTCTTTGGTTTCGGGATTCATTTTTACTGCTTCCTTTATATTTTATTTCTTTTAATATTATTATACCACATTTTGAACAAATTACAATATAAATTTATGTTTTATTTGGAATTTAACGGTATAAAAAATTCTCTCCTATATGAAATAGGAGAGAATCCTTTTAAGAACTTAGATTCGAGTTAGTGCAATTAAGCGAGCTCTGCGAAGTACTTGATTGTTCTAACCATCTGGCTTGTGTAGCTGTTCTCGTTGTCGTACCAAGAAACAACCTGTACCTCATAGAGGTCGTCAGCAATCTTGGAAACCATTGTCTGAGTTGCATCAAACAATGAACCGTATCTCATACCGATTACGTCAGAAGATACGATAGGATCTGTGTTGTAACCGAAAGA
Organism: uncultured Ruminococcus sp.; assembly: GCA_902801245.1. Classification (GTDB taxonomy): domain Bacteria; phylum Bacillota; class Clostridia; order Oscillospirales; family Acutalibacteraceae; genus RUG592. The sequence goes on along the minus strand of CADCHW010000006.1, from coordinate 24,049 downwards.
CTCAGAAGCAGCAGCCTTCATAGCAGCGTTGATGCCGTCAACTGTTACGTCAGCACCCTTAACTACAGCTGTGAGGATTGTTGTAGAACCTGTCGGAACAGGAACACGCTGTGCAGAACCGATGAGCTTGCCGTTAAGCTCGGGAATTACAAGACCGATAGCCTTTGCAGCGCCTGTTGAGTTAGGAACGATGTTTGCAGCACCTGCTCTTGCTCTTCTGAGGTCGCCCTTTCTGTGAGGACCGTCAAGGATCATCTGATCGCCTGTGTAAGCGTGGATTGTGCTCATGATACCGCTCTGAATCGGAGCATAGTCGTTGAGAGCCTTAGCCATGGGAGCCAAGCAGTTTGTTGTACAGGAAGCAGCGGAGATGATTGTATCCTCAGCTGTGAGTGTATCCTGGTTTACGCTGTAAACGATTGTCTTAAGGTCATTGCCTGCCGGAGCGGAGATAACTACCTTCTTAGCACCTGCATCGATGTGAGCCTGTGACTTAGCCTTAGATGTGTAGAAGCCTGTGCACTCAAGAACTACGTCAACGCCGATTTCGCCCCAAGGAAGCTCTGCTGCGTTAGCCTTAGCGTAGATTGTAAGTGTCTTACCGTCTACTGTGATAGTGTTAGCCTCATCGTCAGCCTCGATTGTGTGAAGGTTCTCACCGATTTTGCCTGTGTAACCGCCCTGAGCTGTGTCATACTTAAGAAGATGAGCGAGCATTGAAGGCTTTGTAAGGTCGTTGATAGCAACTACCTCGTAACCCTCTGCACCGAACATCTGACGGAAAGCAAGACGACCAATACGACCGAAGCCGTTAATTGCAACTTTTACTGCCATTTGATTTATCCTCCTAAAAATTAATATAACGTGATTAAAACTAAAAATTAGTTCTCTTATATTTTATCCTATTTTTGAAGTTTTTACAAGTGTTTTTGAGAAATTTATCACACTTTAAATAAGTATTTCGGTAAAATTTACTTTTTGTTAAAAAATTCCAAACTAAAAATAAAAAAATTATTATATTTTGTTGTTTACTTTTTTATAACATATTGACAAATCGGTTTTTTTGCATTAAAATAGATAGAGGGTACTTTTACTTGGTGCAGATTTGTTTACCTGCCGAATATATTTTATATGAGTGCCTCGGAACGGTTTTATGTTCCTATATTGATAATTGGACTCTTTTAAGTCCGTTTTTATATATGCTTTATTCGATTTATCTTAATGATTTTGTTATTTGATTTTTTATTTTATTTTGTATAGATTGCTTTTGTGTATAACCGTTGGGTTATGCTTAAGCGTTATAATTGCCTGCAAATTTTTGGCATTTTCTGTCAATTTTATATACTTAATACTTTGAAAACAGAATAACGTTATTTGAAAATAAATACTGCCGAATGTACGGTACTTTCTTTTCTCTTTTTATTTTGAGGAGTGCGGCACGAAGTTAAGCTTCTTTTTTGGAAGAGAGAGTGAAAAGCGGTAAATATTATTATACTCGAAAGCGTTAAGATTTAGCGGGAATATTTTAAAAAATCGAGTTTTTTTAAAAACCCCTCCGTCAGCCTTACGGCTGCCACCTCCCCTAAAAGTGGAGGCTTTTTGGTTCTCGATGTATCAAAGTCGCCCCTCATAGGGGAGATGTCCGCAGGACAGAGGGGTGAGGCGAATTTGCTAAATCTTACTGCTCACTAGTATAACCGTGAGTATAGAACGGAGCATATGGTAGAAACGGCATCGGAGTTGATTATTCTTTATTAAAAATTTTAACAAAATGAAAGAAAATCAGACTGAAAACTAAGGAGGTGTCAGACTACTTTGGAAATTTGGTTGGCAATTTTGCTTACCGTTGTTGTGGCGATAGTTACGGGCGTTGTCTGCTTTTTGGCAGGCGTTTCTCACCGCAGGAAGATTGCGGAGGCTGAGATAGGCTCGGCAGAGGCTGAGGCAAAGCGTATCGTTGAAGAAGCCGTAAAGGAAGCGGAAGCAAAGAAGAAAGAGTATGTCCTTGAGGGAAAGGACGAAGTTCACCTTTTCAGAACCGAAACGGAAAAGGACCTTAATGCCAGACGAAAAGAAGTTCAGCGTCAGGAAAGACGTGTTCAGCAAAAAGAGGAAACTCTCGACCGTAAAATGGATAACCTCGAAAAGAAAGAGGAGAATGTTTCAAAAAAGCTCAAACAGGCTGAGGACAGACTTGCAGAAACGGAGTCTATCAAGAAGAGCGAACTCGAAGTTCTCGAAAAGCTTTCGGGCTTTACCTCGGAACAGGCAAAGGAATATTTGCTGAATAATCTTGAGTCGGAGCTTACACATGAAAAAGCAGTCAGAATTCTTGACTACGAACAAAAGCTTCGTGACGAATGCGACAAGAGAGCAAGAAATATTATTTCGCTTGCTATTCAAAGATGTGCGGCTGACCATGTTGCGGAGGCGGCTGTGTCGGTTGTGCCATTGCCCAGCGATGAAATGAAGGGCAGAATTATCGGACGTGAAGGCAGAAATATCAGAACTATTGAAACGCTTACGGGAGTTGATTTGATTATTGACGATACTCCCGAGGCTATTACGCTGTCGTGCTTTGAGCCTGTCAGACGTGAGATTGCACGTGTGGCTCTCGAAAAGCTTATCGCCGACGGCAGAATTCACCCGGCAAGAATTGAAGAGATGATAGATAAGGCTCGCCGTGAGGTTGAGAGCATTATTAAGGAGGAGGGCGAAAGAGCTGTCCTCGAAGTTGGTGTAAACGGTATTCACCATGAGCTTATTAAACTTTTGGGACGTTTGCGTTACCGTACAAGTTACGGTCAGAATGTACTTAATCATTCCATTGAGGTTGCGTTGCTTTCGGGTATGATAGCAAGCGAACTCGGAATGGACCCTACTCTTGCAAAGAGAGCAGGTCTTTTGCATGACATCGGCAAGGCTCTCGACCACGAGATTGAGGGTTCGCATGTTGAAATCGGTGTTGACGTTGCAAGAAAGTTCAAGGAGAGTGAACAGGTTGTTCACGCTATTCATGCTCACCACGGCGACATTGAAGCCAAAACTGTTGTTGCCTGTATTGTTCAGGCGGCGGACGCTATTTCGGCTGCAAGACCGGGGGCAAGACGTGAAAATCTGGAGAACTATATCAAGAGATTGCAGAAGCTCGAAGAGGTTGCCGCATCGTTTGAGGGTGTTGAGAGATGCTATGCGATTCAGGCAGGCCGTGAGGTTCGCATTATGGTTAAACCCGAGATTGTAAATGATGAGAAAATGATTCCTCTTGCAAGAGAGATTTGCAGTAAAATTGAAACAGACCTCGATTATCCGGGTCAGGTTAAAGTGAATATTATCAGAGAGTCAAGAGCAGTTGACTACGCTAAATAAATTTAGTATTATATCGGGGCAAGTATCTTTTTATTGGGTGCTTGCCTTATTTTAAGCTCGAAAGCTAAAAGGTTTGACATTTTAAAGTTTGGTCAAGCTTTTTAAAGCTTGCGGGGTGCAGGGGCAGAGCCCCGCTCGCTGACGAAACAAATTATTGTAGAAAATAAACTCCCCTCAGCGAAACTAAACAAACTATGTTTAGAAAATAAAAATAAAAATAAAAACATATACAAAAACATATCTATTTGTACAAAATAACAAAGGCAACAGCATAGCGAATTGCCGGTCGAAGAAAGATAAGTGGTGAATCTTAATGCTTGCAAGTATAACTTAATGCGTAATTATTTGTTTTTTGGTATTCGGAAGTTAGTCTTTCATTATGCAACTTGGAAATCAGCAATTTTTAAAGTAATTTTTAGGTAAAAGGTATATTATTATAAAGTGTTAAATTATGTAACGGTGAGATGTTGATGTTGTATGAAATTTTCAATAGATTTACCGCTAAAATTCATATCTTGTTAATATATTTATAAGATAATAAATTAATGTGTAATTCGTAATGCGTAATTATTGAGTTTTGGATATCAGGAAGTTGGTTTGCAAAGGAAAATTGTTTGAAATTAATGATTATTGTTTGTAATTTCAAGTTGGTTCATAACAATTAATTGTTATGAAAACTATCGAGGTGAACGTATATTTTAAATATACTATAATAGAGTAATCTAAAACTTACGATTAAAATCAACTTTTGGTCGGGGTCGGTAACACCGACGGGAAATAGTACACAAATCAAGTTTTATTATAAAAATATTATATATCACGCAAAACATTATTGGCGGTGAACGTATATTTAAAATATATTTATAATAGAACAACCTAAAACTTACGACTAAAATTAACTCTTGGTCGGGTAACAAAAGTCAGGCTAAAAATAACTATCTTCACGTGTTAAAAAAAGGAGGAAAAATTTATATGGTTGAAGTTAAAAATATCACCAAATGCTATGGCGATAAAAAAGCCGTGGATAACATTAGCTTCACCGTCGGCGACGGAGAAATTTTGGGTTTCTTGGGTCCTAACGGTGCGGGTAAATCCACTACTATGAATATTATCACCGGCTATTTGTCATCGTCAAGCGGTACTGTCACTATCGACGGCTGCGAAATTCTCGACGACCCGAAAGGTGCTAAAAGCAAAATCGGGTATCTTCCCGAAATTCCGCCCCTTTATATGGATATGACAGTCCAAAAGTATCTTGAGTTTATGTTTGACCTTAAAAAGGTTAAGCTAGACAAGGAGGACCATATCGAAGAGGTATGCCGTCTTGTAAAAATCAGCTCCGTTACTCACCGTCTTATCAAGAATCTTTCAAAAGGTTACAAGCAGCGTGTCGGTCTTGCTCAGGCTCTTCTGGGTAATCCGCCCGTGCTTATCCTTGACGAGCCGACCGTTGGTCTTGACCCGAAACAGATTATCGAAATCAGAAATCTTGTTAAGAGTTTGGGCAAAAAGCATACGGTTATTCTGTCTTCACATATTCTTTCGGAGGTTCAGGCAATTTGCGACAGAGTTGTTATCATCAGCAACGGTAAAGTTGTTGCCGACGAAACTACAGAGGGTCTTTCAAAGGCTCTTGTTAAGTCTAACAGACTTCTTGTTCAGGTTGAGGGTTCTAAGACTAAGGTTTTGTCAAAGCTTGAAAATATTCGTGATGTTAAAAGCGTTAAGACCGAAAGAGAGGTTTCCGACGGCGTTTACGAGTATATCGTTGAAGCGAACGAGGACTGCGATATAAGGTCGAAAATGTTCTTTGCTCTTGCCGAGGAGAAAACTCCCATTCTGCTTTTGCAGAGTGCCGACCTCACGCTTGAAGAGGTATTCCTTAAGCTCACCACCGATACAACTTATTCAAAAAAAGGAGGTAAAGATTAATGACTGCTATCATTAAAAGAGAACTTTACTCTTACTTCTGCTCGCCTGTGGCTTATGTGGTTATGGCGATTTTCCTGTTTTTCTCGGGATTGTTTTTCTCGATTGTCTGCCTTTCGGGAGATACTTCAAATCTTACTTATGTGTTTAACAATATGTTTCTTGTAATAGTATTGCTCACACCAATTATGTGTATGAAATTACTTAGTGACGAAAAAAGACTCAGAACAGACCAAGCTTTGCTTACTTCTCCCGTTAGTATTCTCGGTATTGTAATGGGCAAATTTTTATCGGCTTGCATTTTGTATTTGGTATGCCTTGCAATTTATGTGATTTTCGGCTTTGTGCTGTCGTTCTTCGTAACTCCGCATTGGTCGGTTATCCTTTGTAATTTCTTCGGTCTGTTCATTTTGGGCTGTGCGTTGATTGCGATTGATATGTTCCTTTCGTCGCTTACGGAAAGTCAAATGATTGCCGCTATTACAGGCTTTGCGGTGGGTCTTTTGATTTATTTGCTTGACAATGTTGCGAATGCGATTCCTGTTGAATTTATTGCTAATGCAGTTAAAAATATGTCTTTCCTTTCGCATTATCAGAATTTTACGGTGGGATTGTTAAGTATTGCGGATTTGGTATTCTTTTTGACGGTTATCGCTCTGTTTGTATTTTTGACAGTTCGTGTAATCGAGAAAAAACGCTGGAGCTAAGGGGGTGCTGTTGAATGAGTAACAAAGAAAATAAAGACAAGAATTTTGATACAAAACTCGCAGCCGAGGAGGAGCTTGACAGCAAAACCGCTCTCGAAGAGTTTGAGAAGTCCGAAGAGGAGTCCAAAAAGAAAGCGGAGGAAAAGAAAAAGTCCGAAAAAACCGAGGACGAGAAATCGGACAAGAAAGATAAAAAGTCCGAAACTTCCGAGGACAAAAAATCCGACAAGAAAAAGGACAAGAAGCCCGAAAAGGAAACCGACCCGGTGAAAGCCGAGAAAAAGGCGGCTAAAAAAAGCAGACGTGAGCTTAAAGCAAGAGCGTTCAGAAGAGGCTGGTTCTCGGTGGCTTTGGTTGCGTTTTTCTTGGCGGCGGTTATTCTTGTGAATTTGATTGCGTCTACTCTTGTTGATAAGATTCCTGCTCTTGTTATCGATACTTCCGGTTCGGATAACTTTGAGCTTACCGAAGATACTCTCGATTACCTGCCGACTTTGAAAGATGATATAGAAATTATAGTTCTGTCGGACGAAAAGGATTTTAAAGAGGGCGGAGAGTATTTCGTTCAGGCTAATACATTGTTCCACGAGTATGAGAATAAATCCGATAAGATTACTCTGAAATATGTCGATTTGACTTCAAACCCGACTTTTGTAAGTTCTTATCCCGATGAATCGCTTAGTGCGTATAATATTATCGTTAAGAGTGATAAGGGGTATAAGTATATTACTCAACAGGATTATTTGGACGTTCAAATGGATTATAATTCATATCAGTATTATATTGCAGGTTCAAAGGTTGAAGAAGCAGTGACATCTGCGATTTTAAATGTAACTCTTGATGAAAAACCAAAAGTAACGTTTATTTCCGATATCAATGATTATGATTATAAATCATTTAAGACATTGCTCGACAACAACGGCTTTGAAACAGAGGAAGTTTCACCGGCGATGAACAGTATTCCCGAGGATACGGAAATTCTCGTCCTCTATACTCCGAATGCCGATTTGGACAGCAGTTATGTAGATACAATTTCAGAGTTTCTGGACAATGACGGCGAATACGGAAGAGAGCTTCTCTATGTGCCGTCCGAAAAATTCCCCGAGCTTCCCAATATTGACTCCTTGCTTGAAGAGTGGGGTATGTCGGTTGAAAAGGGTTATGCTTTTGAAAATGATACTAACTATATGGGTATGGTATCTTATAATGTATATCTCTACATTACACAGTATTCAAATACAACATATACTGCCAATATGAAAAATTCTTCTCTCCCGTTCTGCGTGCTTGAGGGATATTCAATGCCTGTTAATATTCTCGATGAAGAAAATGTTTCTTCTCTCTTTACACTTTCCGACCAAAGTCAGGTGGTTTACAGAGTTGAGTCAAGCGATGAGCCGGAGTATGAGGATAGTCCGAATCTTGTTTTGGGTGCTGTTTCAACTAAGGGCAGCGAAAGCAGTTCCGATGCTGACACAGATAACAGTAAATCTTCCAATGTTGTAGTTATCGGTTCAAGTGTTGCTTTAAGCGAAACATTCCTTTCGTCATCTTCTTACGGCAACTCTTCATATATTGTTTCTATGCTCAACACCTTGATTGACAGAGAAAATGTCGGTGTTACTATCGAGAGTAAATCTCTTGAAAGCGAGGAACTCGGTATTACTACGGCACAGATAAGAGTGTTGTCGGTTATATTTGTTCTCGTGATACCGCTTGCGGTTCTTATTACCGGTATTGTTATATTCATAAAAAGACGTAATATGTAACGATAGGAGAACTTGCGATGAAAAAGACAACAAAATCGTTAATTATTGCGATTGCTTCGGTAGTTGTTCTGGTGGGTGCGTTCCTTGCGGTTTACTATCTTGTTCCCGATGCGGAAGAGGACAGCGAAACTTCAAGCGATTCTGTATCTTCCGAGGAGGCAGACCATTATCATTTGATTAGCTTGTCAACCTCCGATATCAAGCAAATTGACGTTGAGAACGAGGACGGTAAATATACACTTCTTGCAAAAGCAGGTGATGTTGAAAGCGGAAGTGAGGTCAGCTTGGATTCAACCGACAACAACGTTTACACACTTGTCGGCTATGAGAAGCTTGCCTTGATTGAAGATAAGCCGCAAATGCTCGCTGAAGATGCGACAAGCGTTACGGCAACCAAAATTGTAAATGACGGCTCGAATAAATCGGACTTCGGTTTTGACAATCCTAGGGCGGTTGTAACGGTTACTCTCAATTCGGGTGACAAGAGAACAATTACCCTCGGCGATGATGCCCCCGACAGCAAGGGTGCGTATATTATGGTTGACGGTGACGAAAAAATTTACCTTACGGACAGCGATTCTATTGACGGATTCCTTGTCAGTGAAATGGGTATGCTGTCTGTAGATATCGGTACATCTATCAGCGACAACAGTGAAGAGAAATTCACTAAAATGATTTTCAGCGGAACTAATTTCGATAACAAAGAAGTTGTTTTCGACTATAACACAAGTGACGCATATACCGAAACTTATGTTATAACCTCACCCGACAAGACTGTTGCAAACGAAGATACTGCGACATATGTTATCAGTAACGTGCGTTATCTTGCGGCGGAAAGAGTTGCGGCGGTTGACCCCGACGAGAAAGCTCTTAAGGAATACGGTCTTGACGAACCGTTTATAACTGTTAATGCGGAGTATTCGGATTTGAAAGTTGATTACAAGGCATCAAAGCCCGAGGACGGTTTGTTTTATCTTTTGAGTGATAATATTGTGTATGAAATGGACGAAACGGCTGTACCGTGGATTTCATACACATACGATGACCTTATTCCGAGTGATATTCTTGCCCCGAAATATGACAGCGTGGATAAGATTACTGTTGACGCAGGCGGCAAGCAGTATGTGTTTGACCTCAACAGAACAAGCCAAACCGTTCGTGATGACAATGAAGATACGGATATTGAAACGTTTACTTTAGATGTCAAGTGTAACGGAAAGAGTTTGGACGAGAATATTTTCTCCACGTTCTACAATAACTTAACCTCGGCTAAGAGGAGCGGATTGAATGATGTTGACAGCAGTAAAAAAGCTGTACTTACTGTAACGTATGAGTTCAGTGACGGTACTTCCGCAAAAGCCGAATATTTTGAGGGCGAGAACAGAAAATGTCCTGTGCTTATTAACGGCTCGATTGGCAGTACGGCTTTTGAATCCTATGTAACAAAGATTACGGAGGACGTTGCTAATGTCGCTAACGGAGAGAGTATTAAAAGTATTAGCTGAGTTTTGATTTGTAATTAATATATTTTGCCACAGCGTTAGCACGTATTGCAAACGTTGTGGCAAACTTTTAATTAATGAGAGCAACACCCGCAGGAGAGGGGCGAAAGTCTTTTGAACTAACTTTTTTCGTGATGTTAGTTTTGTGCCTGTGTAAAAAATCTTCATTAAGAAAAGTTCGTTGTCCACAGCGACAGGAAAATAAAAACAAAAATTTGTTTAATTTAAATTGACAAAGAACTAAAGAATATGTTATCATAATAATGTATGAATTTAACTTTGTATGATGTGAAATTTTGATGAATTTTTAAATCAAGGAGAATATAATAGATATGGGATTTTTTGATAAGTTTTCAAAGAAAGAAAAAAACAGTGTTGACGAGCTTGCGGATAAGGCGGATAAGCTCATTTCGGCAGACAATGAGAAGAAGTCCGAAGAAAAGGATAAAAAAGAACCCTATGATGTGGATTTCAAAGATGTAGCCGATAATGTCGAAGAAAAGAAAAAGAGTGAACCGACAGAAAAAAAGACCGTGAAAAAACCCTCCGAGGACGAGAGATTCACCGTTCTTGTCGAGGACGCTTTTCAGCTTAAGGACGGTCAGGGAGTTGTTGTCGGCGGAACTCTTCACGGAAAATTGCACAATCACGAGGTTGTGTACATTCTTCACCCGATTCTGGGCAGCGGTATTGAGGTTGAAGTTGACGGCATTGAAGAGGGTCCTATGAATATGGTCGAGGAGGCAAGCAACAGCAGGGTAGGAATTAAGTTTACCTCTATTAAGGACAGAAATCAAATTCCGAGATACTCCGTTGTTACAAATATTCGTCCCGTTGAAAAGCCTACAAAGGACGAGCCAAATGTTGAAAGTCCGTTCCTGCTGGGTCTTTGCCGTGAGTATGACAGACTTATTAAAGACGGTGCATATCAGAGTATTTTTACTTTTGCGGTATTCTCGGCAAGATATATCACGCCTGTTAAGGTTGATGTTGACATGATTAACACTACCGAAGCGAAAGCAGTTCTTAAAAAGGATTCAAAAATATCCTTTAAGCTTTTGCATAAGCCCGATGACAACGACGTTCTGGCACTGCCCGTATTTACCGATTATTACGAATTGAAGCTGTGGAAAGAAGCTTACGAGGGCAGCGAACAGCCGCAGAATTTCTTTATGACGTTTGAACAGTGTGCCGAAATCGGCTTGAAAAACGGCGGTTTTGTTATTAATCCGTTCGGTAACAGACCTGTGTTTGTATCAAATGATAACATCAAGTATGTTCTTCAGATGAAGGCAAATCTTGACAAGAAGATTGCAGAAGAAAAGAAAAATAATGCGTAATTCGGCGGACAACGTCCTCAGGTGAGGGACAGCAGCTTTTGAATTTTGAATTTTACAGCGGCATTTGTCGGAAAATTTTAAAAAAAGTCTTGACAAATGCCGTTGTATGTGTTATTATTATATAGCACCGAAAAACAGTTGATTTTTTTTGAGGTTTGTTAAGGCTTAAAAAAAGTTTTTTAAAAAATTTTCAAAAAAGTGTTGACAAAGGTTTGAATGTGTGATATAATAATTAAGCACTGTTAAGGAAACGGTTGTTATCTTAATATGCTGGTGTAGCTCAGTTGGTAGAGCAGCTGATTTGTAATCAGCAGGTCGGGGGTTCGAGTCCGTCCACCAGCTCTTTATTCTGCAAAGTTTTATTTGCAGTTGACATAGATAGGCTTTTAAGGCTTATCGTTTAGAATGGGAGAGTTCCAGAGCTGGGAGAGTTCCAGAGCGGTCAAATGGGGCAGACTGTAAATCTGTTGTTTCGGCTTCGGTGGTTCGAATCCACCCTCTCCCACCAGAAACGCCCCCGTCACTTTGTTCCGGGGACTCAAATAATAAAGAATAAAGAAGAAATAATAAAGAGGAATGTTCCCTGCGGGGCGTTTCTGTATTATTATTTATTCTTTATTCTTTTTTCTTTATTCTTTAAATTCTCCCCAGTCTATGTTAATGTGTTTGTAATCTTCGTCGTAACACTCGAATAATTCTTCAATGGTCTTTCTGTGCGGAGCAGTTTTTGATTACAATTTCATCTTTCAGAGTTTACTCCGTTTCAAAAGGTATTATTGAGTAAAAACAAAATTTTGGTTCGGTCGGGTTCATACAGTTGGAATTAAAAAAACTATCTTTGCGTGATAAAAACGTATATTGTAATGAAAATTATGTTAAATGCGAGAATTAGTTGACAAACACGGATTGATTATTGTAAAATGTATGAGGATAAGGTTTTAAAAGGAGAACGTTATATATGAGAAAAAATTGGGCAATAGCGGTTGCCCTTTCGATAGTTTTGTGCAGTTTTACCGCTTGTAATACAGCTTCTGTTAATACTGAAATCGACAGCGACGGTTCTTACGAATTTGTCTATACGGAATCCACAGCAGAGGAAGAACAGACATCTTCCGAGGAAATCGAAGAAAATACAGACGAAGTCGATGAAGAGGTCAGCGATGTTTTAGAAAATATTGTTTCCGAAGAGATTGTTTCCGAAGAGGAAAGTGTTTTACCGTATGAGAGTGTTCTCGAGAACGGCAGCGATATTTTGAGCAGCGGTGAGGAAAGTTCGGATACCGACACCCAAAGCAGCGAGTTCATCTATGAGGGTGTGTCTGTTCAGCTGCCCGAGGGTTTTAAGGTTGACGACAGCGACGGAACTTCCGCTGTTGCTTATTTCGATAATGGTTTTGGCAGCGGCTTTGATATGTATTACGGTGTTTATTCCAATATTTCTCCGGAAAACTCAGACAATATCAGTTTCACAAAAACAAATGAATCTATTGCCCTTTATTCCAAAGATAATATCAATAAAACTATGAAAACAATTTTTGACGATTATAAGGGCTGCAAAAATTATAAACAATATAAAATAAACGACTTCGATGCAGTTTATTATGAACAAACTTTAAAAATAAACAATGCCGACGAAAAACAGACGTGTCTTGCGATTTTCGAGGAGAAGAAAACTGTACTCATTACCTTTATAAGCGTTACGGGTACTTATGACGAGTTTTTTAAAAAGTCTGTTGAAAGCGTTAAGGTTGTTGAGTGATTTTAAGAAAGATGGTGTGTATGAAAAAAATATTATCCTTAGTGGCAATTATTTCGATATTGTGCTGCTTTGCAGCCTGCAATAATACTTCGGAGAATGTATCAAGCAATGACAGCATGGCTGAAAGTGTTTCCGAAAATATTTCGACAGCCGAAAAAGATTTAGGCTTAACAGGCGGTACCTGCGAATTTTCAAATGTTGTTATGGATATTCCCGGCGGATTTGTAAGTCAAAATGATTCCGAAACTTTTACGAATTACGTTACGGAAAAGTATCCCGAAGAGCGTGACTGTATTTCTTTCAGCAAGTCTGCCGAAACAATTGCCGACTACTCCGAACAGAATCTCAATAAGCTTATGCAGCAGCTGAATGAGAGAGCCGAGAGAAATATTTACAGTGACGAAGGCTGTATTGATTATAAACAGTTCACGATTGACGGTCATAATGCTGTTACTTACAAAAGCGAAATAACTGCCGATGATACTTTTTCTATGCAGACGCAGGTTGTCGTTTTTTTCGATGACGGTGCGGTTATTATATCGTTCAGCAGTCTTTCGGGTGATTATGACGAGGTTTTTGAAAAGTCTATCGAGAGTATAAGGGTTAATGAGTAATATTAACTTGCGTGTATCTGTAAAATAAAAATATGTTCCCCTTTACGGCAAGAGAATTTTGTTGTAAAGGGGGATATTTTTAGTTTTTAATATGTGAAGTTAAGAATATCAATAACTATATTCACATATTTCCTGCGGACGTTGTCCGCCGTTGTCCGCTGTTGTCCGCCGAAAAAATATATAAAAAAATTGTAATCTGTCACGATATTTTCTCGAATTATTTTATTAAAAACCCTTGCTTTTTTTTCATTTATCTGTTAATATTATATATGCTGATAATAAATTTACAAAGGGGAGGTGCAGACAAATGGCAAAGTGTGATGTTTGCGGTAAGGGAGTTACTTTTGGTATCAAGGTTTCTCACTCGCACAGACGTTCCAACAGAACATGGAAGCCCAACGTTACAAAGGTAAAGGCTATCGTTGACGGTTCTCCGAAGCGTATTCATGCGTGTACCCGTTGCCTGCGTTCCGGTAAGGTTACCAGAGCAGTTTAATGTGTAATATTTTAATATAACACAAGAATTAGAGGAGCTTTTAATTAAGTTCCTTTTTTCTTTTTTTCTTTTTTGATTTTTGGCGAAGTCTGATTTAATGCGTAATTCTCGCCATAGCAAATGAACTTTCAACCACCAAAATTCAATATTACGCATTATATACTCGAAAGCGTTAAGATTTAGCGACAATATTAAAAAATTGAGATTTTTTAAAAACCCCTCCGTCAGCCTTACGGCTGCCACCTCCCCTAAAAGTGGAGGCTTTTTGGTTCTTGATTTATTAAAGTCGCCCCTTATAGGGGAGATGTCCGCAGGACAGAGGGGTTTAATTCCGTTTGCTAAATCTTTTAGATTTTGAGTATAAATCCTCTGTTGTCGGGTACAAAAATTTTAACAATTATTTACTTGTTTTTTTCCTATGGGTATTATATAATAGATACTGTATATTTGTTTGTACAATTTAGTTTTGAGAAAGGAAAGATGTTATGTTATATCAGATACTACGGGGTAACTTTAACTTTATATCTATAGTTATGCAGCTTGTCGCAACCTTGTTTGTAATTATGGTTGTACTGCCGTTTCATGAGCTTGCCCACGGCTTCGCTGCCTATAAGCTCGGCGACAATACGGCGAAAAATCAGGGCAGACTTACATTTAATCCTCTTCACCATATAAATTACATAGGTGCGGTGTGTCTGCTTCTTGTCGGTTTCGGCTGGGCTGAACCCGTTCCCGTTGACCCGAGATATTTTAAAAATCCCAAACGTGATATGGCTCTTGTCGCTCTTGCAGGTCCGGCGGCAAATATTATTGCCGCTATTGTGGGCGGTTTTCTGCTGAAGCTTTTCAGGGTTTGTGTTCCCGATGAGTATATTGCACAAACTTGGTACAGTGCGGTTTATTATTTCTTCTTTTACTATTCAAGTGTAAATATAAGTTTGGCTGTGTTTAACCTCATTCCTCTTCCGCCGCTTGACGGTTCAAAAATTTTGGGTGCGTTCCTCCCTCATCAGACGTATGTTAAAATGCTTATGAACGAGAGAACGCTGTCTACAATTTTAATTATTCTTGTCGCTACAAATGTTGTCGATACAATTATGACTTATCCGAGCAATTGGCTTTTTACTTTTGTGAATTTCATAACGCTGCATTCGTTTTATTAGTACGCATTAAAGTGTGTTGAGGTGAATCTTATTGGAACAGCTAACCTATAAGCTTCCTGTCTTTGAAGGTCCTCTTGACCTGCTGCTGAACCTTATAGCTAAAAATAAATTGAATATTTACGATATAGAAATATCTGTGCTTCTCGAACAATACACCGAGAAAATAAAAGAAATGCAGGAGGAACAAATCGACATCGCTTCGGAGTTCCTCGAAATGGCTTCACGGCTTGTCTATATCAAGTCAACTATGCTGCTGCCAAAGCATGAGGAAGAGGTTGAGGAGCTTAAAAAAGAGCTTACAGGTCAACTGCTTGAATATCAGGAATGCAAGCGGATTGCAGGAGTTATGGCGAATATTATCACGTTCGATAACTTCTGTCGTGAACCGTCACAGGTCGATTACGATATGACTTACAACCGTGTTCATAATCCTATTGTCTTGCAGGAAGCGTACATCAGAGCCGCAGGAAGAGGAAAGAAAAAACTCCCTCCGCCGTCCGACGCTTTTAAGGGAATTGTCGCAAGACGTATAGTTCCCGTAGGCTCGAAGATTATTCACGTGTTAAGACTTCTAAGACGAAACGGTAATTGTCCTTATGAACAAATGTTCGCTGCGAGTAAGGATAAGTCCGAGCTTGTTGCGACTTTTCTGGCAATTCTTGAGCTTGTAAAGGGCAAGCGTATTCGTGTTGAGGGTGACGGCGATGATGCAGAGGTAAGACTGATTGAAAGGAAGAGTTAGCTTTTTATGGATAAAAATGAAATTTTCGGTGCGATTGAGGCTATACTCTTTGCAAGCGGTACTCCCGTTGAGATTGACCGAATTGTACGAGCTTTGGAGCTTGACACCGCCACCGTTACAAAATGTATAGACGAGCTTATCGAAATGTACAATGTTCCCAATAAAGGCTTGAAAATTATCCGCCTGAATAAAAATATTCAGATGTGTACAAATAAGGAGTACGGAACGTATGTCCGTAAAGTTATGGATATGAAAAAGAATACTCCGCTTTCTCAGGCGGCTATGGAAGTGCTTGCGATTGTGGCTTACAATCAGCCTGTTACAAAGGCTTTCGTTGAGCAGATAAGAGGCGTTGACTGTTCGGGTGTTATAGGAAGTCTTTGCGTGAAAGGTCTTATTGAGGAAAAGGGCAGACTTGAACTCCCAGGCAGACCGCTTTTGTACGGTACGACAGACCACTTTTTGAGATGCTTTAGTATCGAAACTCTTGACGGCTTGCCGCCACTCCCCGAGAAATCGGAAGAAAAGAATAAAGAAGATAGAATAGAGAATAAAGAATAAAGAATAATGAATATGAATAGGGGTGCGGAAATTTGATAATCATAAAAATAATTTTATGGGTGTTGCTTGCTGTACTCCTGATTGTTGCTATGGCTCTTGTGATACCTTTAAGGGTTCAGGTTAGATATGCCGACGATATAACGGTTGTTTTGAAATATTTATTTTTGAAATTTACGGTTGTCGGAGATAAAGAGGAAAAAAAGCCGAAACGTAAATTTTTCTTAAAGAAAAAAACCGTCAAAAATAAAAAAGACAACAAAGCTGTCAATGATGATAAAGATACCGTTTCAAAAAAGAAAACGGATAACACAAACAAAACTATTAAAAATAAAAATATTTCCGATACAGATGATAAATCGGGAAAAATCGATAATAAGAAAAAGTCCGATAAAAAGTCAAAGAAAAAATCGGAGGAAAAAAAAGAGAATGCCGTCTTGAAATGGGTTAAAACTACTTTTAAGGAAAAGGGTCTTAACGGTCTTTTAAATGCGTTTAAGGAAATTGCAAGGCTTGCAGGAAATCTTTTGAAGCCGATTTTTAAGCATATCAGAATAAAACATCTTGATTTGAATGTTACGGTTGCTTTTGACAATGCCGCGGACACGGCTGTATATTACGGATATTTCTGTTCGGGAATTTATCCGGCTTTGGCGATACTTTTAAGGGTTATGAAATATGACGATTACGGCGTTAATATTGTACCCGATTTTGACAAGACAGAACCCGAGTTTGATGTATATGCGGATTTGGCGGTTCTGCCGTGGTGGATTGTATTCGGTGCGGTACACGCACTTGTAAACTATTTGATACTCAAAAACAAAGGAAAGTTGTAATTTAATCGGAAAGGGTTGTGTATAAAAATGGCTATAAATAATCTTAACAGTATGATGGATACTACAATGGAAAAAATAAGACAGATGGTAGACGTAAATACCATTATCGGAGAGCCTGTAATCTGTCCCGACGGAACTGTTATTATCCCTGTTTCAAAGGTAAGCTACGGTTTTGCTTCGGGCGGTTCGGATTTGCCCTCAAAGGCTAATCCCCAAAAGGAGTACTTTGGCGGCGGCAGCGGTGCCGGAGTTTCGATTCAGCCTGTTGCGTTTCTCGTTGTGAATAACGGCGATGTTAAAATGCTCAATATGGAGTTTGACGGTGCTGTTGACAGAGTTATCAGTATGATTCCCGATTTTGCCGACAAGGTGGGCGACCTCTTCAAGAAAATGAGCAAGAAAAAGGATAACAACGACAGTGACGTGAAAGTAGTCGAGGAAAAGAAAACTACTGTTACGAAAACCAAGAAAAAAGCAGCGGATATCGTTATCGATGATGACGACGATATTTCCGACGAAGTTGCCGACATAGAATAGCTGGCGGACGACGTGCAGACATCTTACCTATAAGGGGCGACTTTCTAAAAAGCCTCCGCTTTTAGGGGAGGTGGCAGCCGTAAGGCTGACGGAGGGGTTTTTAAATTAAATATTGGCGGTAAATCTTAACGCTTTCGAGTATACTATTCGGCGACAAATTAATATTTTTCTGTGTTGTTTCATATATTTTTATAATAAAAATATATGGAGTGGTTAATTTGAAAAAGTTGTTGAAAACAGCGGTATGCGGTCTGATTGCTTTGGGTGTTGCCGTGAGTTCTATGCTCTGTGCGAGTGCCGATGTTCCTACTGTGAGTGCGTATGCCTATGCACTTTACTGTGTGAATACGGGTGAGTTTATGCTTTCTCAGAACGGCGATGTTCGGCTGCCTATGGCTAGTACCACCAAAATTATGACGGCTATCCTCGGTATTGAAATGCTTCAAGCCGATGATGAAGAAACTGTTGTCACCGTGACGGAGGATATGTATGCAGAGGGGTCTTCGATGTACTTGGGTGCAGGGGAGAAAATTCTGATGTCGGATTTGGTCGGCGGTATGCTTATGGTGTCGGGAAACGATGCGGCGAATGCCATTGCTTTGACCGTGGGCGGAAGTTTTGAGGGTTTCCAAAACCTGATGAACCAAAAGGCTAGAGATATCGGTCTTGAAAATACAAGCTTCGTTACGCCCTCGGGTCTTGATGCGGAGGGACATTACACCACCGCTGAGGATTTGGCAAAGCTTATGGAGTACTGTATGGAAAACAGTCTTTTCAGAGAGATTGACTGTAATCGGAGCATTACCGTTAATTTCATTGAGCCGAGTGACAAGAGCCAAACCTACTACAACGAAAACAAACTTCTGCGTGAATATGAATACTGTATTGCAGGAAAAACAGGCTACACCCAAAAGGCAGGGCGAACTCTTGTTTCGTGTGCGGAAAAGGACGGTATCAGGCTAATTGCCGTAACGCTTAACGACGGCGACGACTGGAACGACCATAAGAATATGTTTGACTACGGTTTTGAATGTTTGTCGCTTGAACAGCTTGAAATGGATTTTGACGGTTTGAGCGTACCTGTTGTCGGAGGTACTGCCGATACGCTTAATCTTGATGTCGGGGAACAGCCGTCCGTTTGTGTTGACGGTGACGAGGGCGAAGAACCCGAGGTTGTGTATAAGCTGCCCGAGTTTGTGTATGCACCGATTAGAGAGGGCGAAAAGGTAGGAATTATTGAGTATTATAAAAACGGAGTTTATTCGGGACAGTCCGATGTGACGGCGGCGGAAACGGTTGAGTACAGACAGGCGGAAACTTCGTTTGTCGATAATGTTTTAAGTTTCTTTAAAAGAGTCTTTTTTAAGTTTAGAAAATAAATAATAAACAGAGGTATTTAAAATATGGCGGAAAAAATAAGACTTCAAAAGCTTCTCGCACAATGCGGTGTCGCTTCAAGACGCAAGGCGGAGGAGCTTATTGAAAAGGGAAGTGTAAAGGTCAACGGCGAAGCTGCACATATCGGCGATAAGGTTGACCCTCAGAAAGATAAAGTCACGGTCAAGGGCAAGAAAATAAGCACGGCGGCGAAAAATAAACATTACTATATTATGCTTCACAAACCGAGAGGTTACGTCACTACTATGAGTGACGAAAAGGGCAGAAAATGTGTTGCCGATTTGGTCAAGGACGTTCCGGCGAGAGTGTACCCCGTGGGCAGACTTGACAGAGAATCGGAGGGTCTTCTTCTGCTTACGAATGACGGTGAGTTTGCGAATAAGGTTACTCACCCCGCCAAACACGTTTACAAGGTTTACAGGGTTACGGTTCGTCCGTCGATTACGGAGGAGCAGGTTACGGCTATGTGTGCCGGTATGATGATTGACGGAAAGAAAACAGCACCCTGCGAGGTTCACGTGGTGAGCCGTCAGGAGGGCAGAGTTGTTCTTGAAATAATTCTCAGAGAGGGCAGAAACCGTCAAATCAGAAAAATGTGCGAACAGCTCGGTCTGGAGGTCGCAAGACTTAAAAGAACGGCGATTGGTCAAGTTAAGCTCGGTATGCTTCCGCAGGGCAAGTGGAGGGATTTATCTCATGACGAGGTTAAAAGATTGACCGCCCAGCCGAATACTACCGTACTTACTTATAATTATAAATAATTCGGCGGACAACGGCGGACAACGGCGGACAACGTCCGCAGGAGAGAGTGGAAGGTGCGACATCTTTTGTAGTTCTGATTCTACTACCTTATTTAACTTTGGTTGGTAATCGTGACAGGTTAAACATAACTATAATAGAGCAACCTAAAACTACCGCACTAAAATATCTATTGGTCGGGTTCGTGAAGTTAGGCTAAAGATGACTATCTTCACGTGCGAAAAAATGCAGGAAAAATTTTCAATCTTGCAAATTTTAAAAAATATCTATACTTTTATACTAAAAATAAACGTCAGAAAAACTCTATATTTTATCAAATCAGACTTGACAAAATTGCCGAAATGTTATAAAATTATTAAAGAATTAAAAGATGAGCAAGGGTGTTCATTGTGATAGGGGAAAGTGTACCTTGAAATCACGGTGAATGCCTCTTTTTGTTTAGTTTGGTTAAGATTTTTTATGCAATATGCTCATATGAAAATATGTTGTTGAACAGATTGGTTATTTCGGAGGGAGTATATGTCATCATATCAGGAAATAATGTCCTTTGTCGAAGAGGAGGACGTAAAGTTTATAAGACTTGCTTTTGTTGATGTTGCAGGAACTCAAAAAAATATTTCAATTATGCCCGGAGAACTTAAAAGAGCTTTCGATTATGGTGTTTCGTTTGACGCTTCAAGCATTAAGGGCTTCGGCGATGTGGTCAATTCCGACCTGTTTCTTCGTCCCGACCCCAATACTATTGAAATTCTTCCGTGGCGGCCTGCACAGGGCAGAGTTGTGAGAATGTTTTGTGATATCTTAAATGCGGACGGCACACCTTTTGAACTTGACGGCAGAAGATTTCTCAAAAAGGCCGTTGCGGCGGCTAAGGAAAAGGGTCTTACCTGTTACTTCGGCACGGAATTTGAATTTTATCTCTTCAAGCGTGACGAGGACGGCAACCCTACTAAAATTCCGTTCGATACCGCAGGCTATATGGATATCGCTCCCGAGGATAAGGGCGAGAATGTCAGGCGTGAGATTTGTTTCACTCTTCTGAATATGGATATTATCCCCGAATCCTCCCACCACGAGGAGGGTCCCGGTCAGAACGAGATTGATTTTAAGTATAGTGACGCTCTCACAACCGCCGACAATGCCGTTACGTTTATCTCTGTAGTTCGTTCGATTGCAAATGTAAACGGTCTGTATGCGGAATTTTCACCTAAGCCCATTGCGAATGAAAGCGGCAACGGTCTGCATATTAATATGTCTGTAAAGTCTAGTGACGGCAAGGATTATTCATGGCAGTATATGGCAGGAATTATGGCTCATATCCGTGAGATGACTGCATTCCTTAATTCCTGTGAGGAGTCGTACAAACGGCTGGGCGAGAAGAAAGCTCCGAAATATATTACATGGTCACATCAGAACCGTTCGCAGCTTATACGTATTCCTGCCGCACAGGGCGAGTACAAAAGAATGGAACTCCGTTCGCCTGACCCCTGTGCAAATCCGTATGTTGCGTTTGCACTGCTGATTTATGCAGGTCTTGACGGCATTGAAAAAAATATGCAGCTCCCCGAGCCTTTTGACAGAAATCTTTACACCGCCGACAGAGAGATAACTAAGGAATTGGAAGTTCTCCCCGGTTCGTATGCACAGGCTGTTGAGATTGCAAGAAACAGCGAGTTTATTCAAAAGGTGTTGCCAAAAGGTTTTGTTTGATATTGAGGAATGAGGAGTTATGTTATCAATGAAAGCTTTGCAAAGTGTTCTGATAGTATCTGCAACAGTAAAGCCTGTTGAATTCATTAAGGACGTTCTTCCGAAAAATGATTTTTCTCCTGTTTTAACTGCCGCAAGTGCAGGCGAAGCAAAAAGAATGTTACTCAGAACACCTGTTGATATCGTGATTATAAACGCACCTTTGGACGATGACTTCGGAATGCAGTTGGCGGTTGATATTGTCACGAATACGGGTTCGGGAGTTTTAGTGCTTGTAAAACCCGAATTGTATGAAGAGATTTCCTACAAAATGGAGCAGTACGGAATATTGACGCTCACTAAGGCTTTGAACAAGCAAACTCTTTACCAGACAATTAAACTCCTTTCGGCTACAAGCAACAAAATGAAAAAGCTTGAAGAGAGTACGGCAAAGCTGGAGAAACGTCTTAAAGAAATGAAAGCAATAAACAGGGCAAAAGGTTATCTTATCGAGATTGAGAATATGAGCGAAGAGGAAGCTCACAGATATATAGAGAAAACGGCAATGGACGAATGTGTTAAGAAAATTGAAGTTGCGGAAAAGATAATTGAGAGGTATAAATATGACTAAATATATATTTGTAACGGGCGGAGTTGTTTCCGGACTGGGCAAGGGTATTACGGCGGCTTCCCTCGGAAGACTGCTTAAAGCAAGAGGGTTAAAGGTTGCCGCACAGAAGCTTGACCCTTACATAAATGTTGACCCCGGTACTATGAGTCCGTATCAGCACGGAGAGGTTTACGTCACGGAGGACGGTGCGGAAACAGACCTTGACCTCGGTCACTATGAAAGATTTATTGACGAGGACTTAAATAAATATTCAAATTTAACCACGGGCAAGGTTTACTGGAATGTTCTGAATAAAGAGCGAAGAGGTGAGTATCTCGGCGAAACCGTTCAGGTTATTCCGCATATTACAAACGAGATTAAGGATTTTATTTACAGCGTCGGAAAGAAAAGCAATGCCGATGTCGTAATCACCGAAATAGGCGGCACTACGGGCGATATCGAAAGTCAGCCGTTTCTTGAAGCTATACGTCAGGTGGGACTTGAAGTCGGTGCGGATAACTCTTTTTATATTCACGTTACGCTTGTGCCGTTCCTCAGGGGTTCGGACGAGCATAAAACAAAGCCTACCCAACATTCCGTTAAGGAACTCAGAGGTATGGGCATTATGCCGAATATGATTGTTCTCAGATGTGACGAGCCGCTTGAAGAAAATATATTCAAAAAAATTGCTCTTTTCTGTAACGTCAAGGACGACTGCGTAATTCAGAATATGACTATACCCGTTTTGTATGAAGCTCCGATTATGCTTGAAAAGGCGAATTTTTCCGATGTGGTATGTCGGGATCTTAAGCTCAATGTCGGCAAACCCGATTTGACCGACTGGAATGAAATGCTTGACAGCATTAAGGGCAGAAACAGAAAGGTTACAATCGGTTTGGTAGGTAAATATGTTCAGCTGCACGATGCGTATTTATCGGTTGCGGAGGCTATACGTCACGCAGGGTATGTTTACAGTACGAGAACCAATATTGAATGGATTAACAGCGAACAGATTACGGACGATAATGCAGCGGAAATTCTCGGCGGCTGTGACGGTATTATTGTTCCCGGCGGTTTCGGCGACAGAGGTATTCCGGGAATGATTTCAACGGCTAAATATGCAAGGGAAAACAATGTTCCGTATTTGGGAATATGTCTTGGAATGCAGATTGCCGTAATTGAGTTTGCGAGAAATGTATGTCAAATAAAGGACGCTAATTCGGGCGAGTTTGACGAGAATACAAGCCATAAGGTAATAGATTTTATGCCCGACCAGAGCGAAAGTATTAACAAGGGCGGTACGCTCAGACTCGGAGCTTATCCGTGCAAGATTAAAGAGGGTACAAAGATGTTTGAGTGCTACGGGGCGGATTTGATTTCCGAACGTCACCGCCACCGTTACGAGTTTAACAACGATTATCTCGAAACTCTCGAAAACGGAGGTCTGCTGATAAGCGGAACTTCTCCCGATAATTCGATTGTGGAAACAGTGGAAGTTCCCGAGAATGATTTCTTTGTGGGAGTTCAGTTTCACCCCGAATTTAAGAGCCGACCCAATAAAGCACACCCGTTGTTTATGGGATTGGTGAGAACTTCGTTGGAAAGAAGCGGGCAACGCCCGCAGGAAATACGTGGAGATAGTTCTTTATAGCCTTATCTTCACGTACCCGACCAAAAATTAATTTTATACTCGAAATATAAAAGATTTGTAGCTGTACGGTTGCGAAGCCTGTTAAAGTTTGGTCAAGCTTTTTAAAGCTTGCGGTTTCCAAAGGCAGAGCCTTTGGTCGCTGACGAAACAAACTTGCAAAGAAAAGTAAACTACCCTCAGCGAAACTAAATAAACTATCAAAGAAAACAAAATAAAATACGGCACAAAAATAACATCTGTCCGCCCAAACAAAAACAGGCAACAGCGGAGCGAATTGCCGGTCAAAGAAAGATAACTTACGATTTAATTTCAACCATACAGACAGAAGTTTTGTTTTCAATGATTTTTAGTATTAGATAAACACTAATTTATATATATAAAGATAAGAATAAAAAATCTTATCGTTACGTGAGTACAATAGGAGATGATAAGTATGAAAAACGTTGGTTTGTATCAACCCGAATTTGAACATGATAACTGCGGTATCGGTGCAGTTGTGAGCATTAAGGGCGAGAAAAGCCATACAGTAGTTGACAACGCTCTGAGCATTGTTGAAAAGCTTGAACACCGTGCCGGTAAGGACGCTACGGGTCAAACGGGTGACGGCGTTGGTATTCTTTT
>CADCHW010000005.1 GCA_902801245.1 uncultured Ruminococcus sp. | reverse complement strand
TTATTAGGCATAATTTCTCCCTCACTCTCTTCATTCATTATATACTACTTTTTCTATATTTACAATACAAAATCAGTCTTTTTTCATGAAAGAGCCAAAAACTTTCCTTAAAATTCTTAAATCGCTTGCTGAAAATTACTCATAGAATTCTTGATAAATTAACGGCTGTTTATAGCAGAATTTTCAAATGTTTTGCAAAAAAATCAGAAAATCTAAAAAAATTTGAAACAAATTGAAAATAGTGCTTGCAATTAAGGTGTAACATAGTGTATAATCATTTATTATAGGATTTATGTTTTTATCTGTTTTTTTATTTGAAAAGGATTGGTCAATTTTGAAAAAGAAAAAAAATTCCGACAAGAAAAGGCTTATCAGGGTTTTGCTAAGTGTGGGAATAATCGTGTTTGCGTTTTATGCGGTTTTTACTCTTGTGAATCAGCAGATTGAGATTTCCGAGAAGAGGGAACAGCTTGAAAAACTTCAGGGTGACATTGTGGTTCAGGAGGTAAAAAACGACGAACTCAAGCAGGTATACGAGCTTGAGGACGACGAAAACAACGCTTACATCGAAAGAGTTGCCCGGGAGGAATTTGACTATTCAAAGCAGGGCGAAAGAGTTTTTATTAATATTGCGGGTGATTAATGTGCCGAGCGGTGCATATTACATAAATTATATTATGATAAGAGTGACAACATTTGAGGGGGAGCATTGTATCGTATGCAAATTGAAGTAGGAAGTATTTTAGAAGGCAAGGTAACAGGTATTACAAAGTTTGGAGCTTTTGTGGATTTATCGGAGGGTAAGTCGGGTATGATTCACATTTCCGAGATTTCCAACACTTATGTAGAGAATGTTTCCGATTTTCTTACCGAGGGTCAAACAGTAAAGGTTAAGGTTATTGCTGTGAACGAAAACGGTAAAATCAGCCTTTCAATCAAGAAATTGATTGAGAACTCCGAGAATAACGGCGGCAAAAATGCCGTATCGAACGGAGGAAAGCCACCGTATCAGAAACGTGGTCAAAGGGGTTCGAGAGATGACAGGGGTGAACGTAATGACAGACGGCAGAATCAGCGTCCGTCTATGAAGAGTTCAAATTCTCCGGGTGATTTCGTTTGGAAAAAAACCGAAAATCCGACTTCTTTTGAGGATATGATGTCAAAGTTCAAGCAGCAGAGTGACGAAAAAATGTCTTCGCTTAAGCGTGGCAATGATAGCGTGCCAAGAAGACCGAGAAGAAAATAACACAACAGAAAACAAGCACAGTTCGGTAAAGTATATTTCCGAATTGTGCTTGTTCTTTAAACCAAAAACCTGAATACATAAATAAAAATTGCAGCGAATATTATAAAGCAAATCCCCATAATCAAGGAGTTCACAACATCGTTGTATTCTACCGGACCCGCCTTTTTCCTGTCAACAAGAATAGTTACTGTGCTGCCCTTTTTAGGCGGTTCAGAACGTTTCAGCTTACTTTTCGTTTCATGGTTTTCGCTGTTGAATTTATAGCTGTAAATCGGATAGTAAAAGAATTGTTCGTTTTCTTTGTGACGTTTTGATACTCTCACCACATCAACAATTTTCGCTTTGATTTCCGTTACATTTTTCTTTGAAGTCCTTTTTAATGCGTTAATCGAATAAAGAACGTATCCCATTCCCAAGCTTAAAAATGCAATTATCAAAAGCACCGACAAGATAGAAACAATATTTTTAACAATCATTCTGCTTATGGTAGACAGTCTGAAAATAATATTTAAAAATAAAAACAATGCTCCTGTTGTGGTAATAATTACGGACGAAGATTTTATCTGTCTTTTCAAATCTCTCTTACGGAAAATAATATCCTTTTCGGGATAATAATAACACCCCAGTATTTGCCCTTTCTGACAGTATGTGCTGGTTTTCAGGATTGCAGTTTTTTCAATATCCTTGTGCATAAATGTAACATTTGTTTTCCAGTATTCGCTTGTTAAAAATCCGTCATGACGTTCCTGAACTTTTTTGCTTGAAACAACACTGCATTTAACCTTTGAACAGGACTTGAATACCTTGTACATCGAAAACAATTCCCATACAACCGTTATAAAACACACTACAGTAATTATTGTGGAAATTATCATTTGCAAAGACCTCTTAAAATTATTCTATAGCCGTACAATTGAGATATTGTCTAACATAATTATTCATTATAATTTATTGTGAGAGTGTCTATTGACGGTTCAAGCTGTCTGACAGAAATACCTGCCGAAGAAAGCATTCTCTTTGAAGCAATATTCAAAGGAGTGTTGGCATATTTATCCGAAAGATATATAACCTCGGTAATGCCCGATTGAATAATAGCTTTTGTGCATTCGTTGCAGGGGAAGAGGGAAACGTAAATTCTTGCTCCACGGAGATTCCTGCCCGTGGCATTCAGAATGGTATTAAGCTCTGCGTGAACCACATAGGGATATTTTGTATCCTCACCCTCACGAGTCCACGGGAATTCATCGTCCGAGCAGCCTATCGGAAAACCGTTGTAGCCCGTTGACAGAATAATATTATTTTCATCTACAATGCAAGCCCCAACCTGAGTGTTCGGGTCTTTGCTTCTTTTTGACGCAAGCAACGCAACTCCCATAAAATATTCGTCCCACGAAATATAATCTTTTCTCTTCATAAGAAAAATCCTTTCAAAATAAACTTATGCAATTTAAGTATAACACAATCCGACATTAATAACAATAAGTTTTAGGATATAATTTACATTTTTAAAAATTCCTTAAAATATGTATTTTGGACAGCTTCGGAATCTGTAAAAAAAATTTTTAAAATCTCGTAACAACTGTTGAAATTGAAAGAGATTTATACTATAATATAAGATGTCTAAATTGGCAGAAATATGAATTCTGTCACTGTGGTAATTTATAAGCAAGGAGTGAAAGAAAATGTTAGAAAATTTGAAGCTTGGCTTGATTATTCTTCTAACAGGTATTGTAATCGTTTTCACCGTTCTTATTTTGCTTATCGGAATTATTAAGTTGTATTCCTCGCTTGTTGTGAGTATTCAACAGACTATTGACGAAAAGAAGCATAAGAAAGCTGAAAACGAAAGCAAAAAGGCTGAGGCTGCTGTAAAACCCGAAATTGTTGAAACAGCGGCGGCAGAACCCGAACCGCCTGTCGATGACGGCACTGTGCCGGGAGAGATTGTTGCGGCGATTGCTGCGGCTGTCGAAGTGATTTTCGGTGAGGGCAGCGTCAAAATCAAATCAATCAAGAAGTCATCAAAAAGACGTTCGGTGTGGAAATCGGCCGGTGTGGCTGAAAATACCCGCTCTTTCTAATCAGTAAAGCAAAGGAGAAGTGGTAGCTTGGAAATTTTATCAAAATTGTGGGAATCCATTCTGGGCATCATTGCCGATTCCGCATTCGGAGCATTGGACTGGCGAAATTATGTAATGATTCTCATATCGTTTCTGTTGATTTATCTGGCAATTCATAAGCAATATGAGCCTTTGGTTCTTCTGCCTATTGCTGTGGGTATGCTGCTTGTAAACCTCTGTCCCGGCATTGCTCTGGGCGGAAAAAGTGAATTGATTCCCGTTGACGTTTATAAGGCTCAACATCCGGGAGAAATTGTCACGTATGCAAAAACTGTGCTTGACGGTGTTGAATACTACAACAAACCAACCTCGGGCGGCTTGCTGTATTATCTCTATCAGGGTGTTAAGCACGGAATCTATCCGCCGCTTATCTTCCTCGGTATCGGTGCAATGACAGACTTTGGTCCGCTCATTTCCAATCCAAAAAGTTTTATTCTCGGTGCAGCTGCACAGATTGGTATTTTCATCACATTTATCGGTGCTATCCTTTTGGGATTCAGTCCCACTGAAGCAGGTGCTATCGGTATTATCGGCGGTGCGGACGGTCCTACGGCTATTTATGTAACATCTAAGCTTGCTGAATCTCTCTTAGGTCCTATCGCAGTTGCGGCTTATTCGTACATGGCTCTTGTTCCTATTATTCAGCCGCCTATTATGAGGCTTCTCACCACCAAAGAGGAGAGAAAAATCAAAATGACTCAGCTTCGTCAGGTTTCAAAGCTTGAGAAAATTTTGTTCCCGATTATCGTAACGGTAATTGTTGCGTTGCTTCTGCCCGACGCTACAACTCTTGTAGGTATGCTTATGTTCGGTAACCTGATGAAAGAATCGGGTGTAGTTGACAGAATCGCTAAGACGGCACAGAACGAGCTTATGAATATTATTACAATATTCCTTGGTATTTCCGTTGGTTCAACGGCTACCGGTACAGTATTCCTTACACCAAAGACACTTGGTATCATTGCTCTCGGTTTGTTTGCATTCTGTATGGGTACAGCTTGCGGTGTACTCTTCGGCAAGATTATGTGCAAGGCTACAGGCGGTAAGGTAAATCCGCTTATCGGTTCGGCAGGTGTATCTGCTGTTCCTATGGCAGCCAGAGTTTCTCAGAAAGTAGGTCAGGAGGAGAATCCGTCCAACTTCCTGCTTATGCACGCTATGGGTCCGAACGTTGCAGGTGTAGTAGGTTCGGCTGTTGCGGCAGGTGTATTGCTCAGTATTTTGGGTTAATTTAATACTTAAATTTTAGAGTGTCCTTTCGGGGGCACTCTTTTTAATGTGGCAGACAACGGCGGACAACGTCCGCTTGAAATACGTGAAGATAGTTTGTTGTAGCCTTAACTTTTATTATCCGACCAAAAGTAATTACTAATTATTTTTGCTTTAATTAATATAATTTGATAAAAGTATTTGGTATGACTTCTATTGCACGAAAAAATTGGTCAAAAATTTACTCATTAAATTAACTTTCGGTCGGGTTCATGAAGTAAGGGCTAAAATTAACTGTCTTCACGTGTTAAAAAAGAAATTTCATTCGATAAAATCGTCAAATATTAATTTTATATCGCCGAAAATTAGACGGATTCGGAAAATTTTTGCAAGATTTTAAAAAACTCTTGCATTTTTACTCACTATGTATTAAAATAATAAACAGATAAATATTAAAGTGTTTTGGAGGCAGTCATTATGAAATGTTATTCAGAAATGAACAAAGAAGAATTGATGTCCGAAAAGAATGCTCTCGAAGCAAAGTACAAGGATTTTAAGAGTGCAGGCTTGAAGCTTGATATGTCAAGAGGTAAGCCGGGTGTTGAGCAGGTGGAGATTTCTATGCCAATGCTTGATATTCTTGATTCTTCAAGTGATTGTACGGAAGACGGCATAGATTGCCGCAATTATGGTCTGCTTGACGGCATTCCGGCTTTGAGAAAGATTTTCGCCGATATTCTTGAGGTTGACGTTGAGAACGTGTTTGTAGGCGGTAACTCCAGCCTTAACCTTATGTTCGATACTATCACTTGTCTTATGACACAGGGCATTGCAGGCTGCGAGCCGTGGATTAAGCAGGAGGGTATCAAGTTCCTCTGTCCCGTGCCGGGTTACGACCGTCACTTCGGTATCACGGAGTTTTACGGCTTTGAGATGATTAACATTCCTATGGATAAGAACGGTCCCGATATGGACCTTGTTGAGAAGCTTGTTTCTTCCGATGAAAAAATTAAGGGTATCTGGTGCGTTCCCAAGTATTCCAACCCGACAGGAATTACTTATTCCGACGAGGTAGTTCGCCGCTTTGCCGCTTTGAAGCCTGCTGCTAAGGATTTCCGCATTATGTGGGATAACGCTTACGTTATCCACGATGTAACCGATAACGGCGACAAGCTCCTTGGTCTTATGGAAGAGTGCAAAAAGAACGGCAACGAAGACCTCCCGATTTTCTTCACATCAACCTCCAAAATCACTTTCCCGGGTTCGGGCGTTTCGGCAATGGCAAGCTCCGCAAACAATATGAAAGTGTTCAAGAACAGATACAAGTATCAGACTATCGGCTACGATAAAATTAACCAGCTCAGACATCTCCGCTATCTTAAGGATACTGACGGTCTTATCGCTTATATGGATAAGCACAAGGCTGTTATTGCACCTAAGTTTAAGTGTGTTCTCGATATGCTTGAGAACAACGTTAAGGCTACGGGTATTGCAAAGTGGGAGAACCCCAACGGCGGTTACTTTGTAAGTATTGACGTTCTCGACGGCACTGCAAAAGAGGTTGTAAGACTTTGTAAGGAAGCAGGTGTTGTTCTCACGGGTGCGGGTGCAACATATCCTTACGGCAAAGACCCCAAAGACAGCAACATTCGTATTGCACCTACTTATCCGAGCGTTGAGGAACTTTCAATGGCTATGCAGATTTTCTGTGTCTGCACAAAGCTTGCTGCTGTAACTAAGCTTTTGGGTTAATCGTAATGTTAATAAAATGAGTTAAAAAAGTGATAGTTTTCTGAAATTTTAAGTGTTTTTCAATAAATTTAAAATTTATTTGTCACAATCCTGTTCTTTTTATTGACTTTTATAAAAAAAAATCTTATAATAACTCTGTTACGGTTTGTATTTATACGGTAGCAGAGTTATTTTAACGTAACTCTTCCAAACACATATTGTGTTCGGAAATACCGAATTTTTATTGAGTGAGATTTGAACAGACAGAATATTATGCTTTTTAAAATATATCGGTATTAAATTACGTTATTTACAAACATTAAAATCACGGAGGTTATACGCATGAAAAGAGTTGCAAAACCCGTATTCTTCATTCTTGCCGTTCTTATCATTGCCTTTGCGGTTACATCCGTATTCGGTATCGATACGCAGTACGGTGATATCGTAATCACCCGAATCAAGGGCATAGACGACATCAGATGGGGAATAGACATCAAGGGTGGTGTCGAGGCTACTTTCCAGCCTGCGGACGGTGTTGACGCTACACCGGAGCAGCTTGAATCGGCAAAGTCTGTAATTGAAACACGTATGGTTGCCAACAACATCACAGACTATGAGCTTTATGCCGATACAAGCTCTAACAGAATTATTGTAAGATTTCCTTGGAAAGAGGAAACTACAAACTACGACCCTAACGAGGCGATTGAGGAAATTTCCGCAACCGCAACACTTACTTTCCGTCCCGGCAACAGCTACGAAACCGTTGACTATGCCGAAGACGGTACACCTGTAATGAAAACTCCCACGGGCGAAACTGCCGAAACTGTTCTTCTTGACGGCTCGCTGGTTGAGAGTGCTCAGGCAGGCGTTATCAATGATAACGGTCAAACACAGTATGTAGTATCGCTTGAGTTCAACAGTGAGGGTGCAGAAGCATTCAAAGAAGCTACAACAACATATCTCAACCAGACTATCTCTATTTGGATGGACGATATTATGCTTTCTTATCCGACTGTAAACAGTGTTATTTCCGACGGCAGTGCTCAGATTAGCGGTAACTTCACCGCAGAAGAGGCTACAGCACTCGCTACAAAGATTAACGCAGGTGCGTTGCCTTTCTCTCTTGAAACAGTAAACGCCGGCTCTATCAGTCCTACACTCGGTTCTAACTCTCTTTATGCAATGGGAGTTGCTGCAGTTATCGCACTTGTATTCATTGCATTGTTTATGATTATTGTATTCAGAATGCCCGGATTTGTTGCAGTTATTGCTTTGCTCGGTCAGCTTGCAATTACAATTATGGCTGTTTCGGGTTACTTCCCTGTATTCAACAGCTTCACAATGACGCTTCCCGGTATTGCAGGTATGATTCTTTCAATCGGTATGGGTGTTGACGCTAATATCATCACAGCCGAGAGAATTAAGGAAGAACTCAAAAAGGGTAAATCTGTTGACAGTGCTATCAATGCAGGTACAAAGAACAGCTTGTCGGCTATCATCGACGGTAATATGACAGTCGTAATTGTTGCTGTTATTCTTATCCTTGTGTTCGGTCCGTTCAATATGCTTTCGTTCATCTTCGGACTTTCCACAACAGGTTCTATTTACGCATTCGGTTACACACTCCTCATCGGTGTTATTTCCAACTTTATTATGGGTATCGGTGCGGCTCGTCTGATGCTTAAATCCATTTCCGGATTCAAGATTTTCAGAAATCCAAAACTTTATGGAGGTGCTAAGAAATGAGTGATAAGAAATTAGACTTTTTCGGTAAAAGAAAAATTTTCTTCGGCATATCCATTGGACTTATCGTAATCGGTATCATTTTCAACTTTATTTTCGGTATTAATCTCGATATTCAGTTCACAGGCGGTTCTATGATATCCTACACATACAACGGCAGCGTAAACGAATCTGAGCTTAAAAGCTTGGTTCAGGAGATTACACCCGACAATCAGGTATCGTTTACAATTTCCAAAAACCTCGCAGGCAACAACGACAAGGGCGACGGCTATTACTTCACGGTTCAGTTCCCCGGAACAGACCAAATTGATACCGAGGTTCAGTCTACAATTTTACAGACTCTTGAAGAGAAGTATCCCGACAATAACTTTGAACTCAGTGAGTTCACATCTGTTGACCCGACAATGGGTACAAAGTTCTTTGTAAAGTGTCTTACTGCCGTTGCAATTGCTTGTATTCTTATGGTGCTTTATGTAACACTCAGATTTAAGAAAATCGGCGGTATGTCCGCAGGTGTAATGGGTCTTGTGGCACTTCTCCACGATATGGTTATTGTATATTTTGTATTTGTAATATTCCGAATGGATATTGACAGTAACTTTATCGCAGTTATTCTTATGATTCTCGGTTACTCGCTTAACGATACAATCGTTATCTATGACCGTATCAGAGAGAATAAGGCTAAAATGGGTCCGAAGGCTTCTCTTGAAGATGTATATAATTTGAGTATGACACAGTGTATCAGAAGAACAATCTTCACATCTATCACAACTCTTGCAGCTATCACATCTGTATATGTGGTTTGCCTTGTGTATAATATCGAATCTATTCAGAGTTTTGCTCTTCCGATGATGTTTGGTGTTATTTCGGGTTGTTATTCTTCAATCTATGTTGCAACTCCGCTTTGGGTTATTTGGCAGCTCAGAAAGAAAGAGAAAGCTTCAAGCAAAAAATAATTATAGCGAAGCCTGTTAAAAGTTCGCTCAAGCCTTACAAGGCTTGCGGATTCCAAAGGCAGAGCCTTTGGTCGCTGACGAAACAAATTAGAGTAGAAAACAAACTACCCTCAGCGAAACTAAACAAACTTTTCATAGAAAAATAAAAATCAAATCACTTATCAAAAATATCTTCCGATACAAATTAAAATAGGCAAGAGCGCAGCAAATTGCCGTTCAAAGAAAGATAGTGTACGATTTGATTTTTAACCGTACAGCAGTAAATATCTTATAAAATAATAAAAATTCCTCTATTCTAAAAAAGAGTAGGGGAATTTTTTGTAAACATTAATGTTTACTTATTGACGGCAGACTAAAAAAATGTTAAAATATTCTATAGAAGTACCGAATTAGGAAGTGATTTTTTGATACTGGAAGCTTATGCTTGTTCCGATGTTGGTGTGCAGCGTCCCGGAAATGAAGATAATTTGTATTTCAACGGCTTAATTAAAGAGGAAGCCGTCGAATCATTCAAACATTATGAAAAGATAAATGTAAAAAAGAACCGTGCAGTGTTCGGAGTTTTTGACGGTATGGGCGGTTATGCCAAGGGTGAACATGCTGCTTATATTACTGCCGATACAGCCAAAATGTTCTTGAAAGATAATAAAAGCGGCAATCCCGAAGAGCTGTTAAATAAGATTTGTGTTGAAGCTAATACAAAGGTTTGCGATGAAATAAAGAACGATTCCGGGCAAAGAATGGGTGCTACTCTTTCGATGCTTTATTTTGAGGGCGGCAAATACAGCCTTTGCAACGTTGGTGACAGTCCTATATACATTATGCGTAAGGGTGAACTGAAAAGAATTTCCCTTGAGCATACGGAAGCCGCTACTTATATAAAAATCTACGGTGAAGCTCCGCCCAAAGATAAAAAGTTCCCCTTAACTCAGCATATAGGAATGTCCGAGAATTTGGCTCGTTTAAATCCATACTGTATAACCGATAATATTATGGAGGACGATATATTTCTGATTTGCAGTGACGGTCTTACCGATATGCTTGAAGATGCGGAAATAAGCCGTGTTATAAATTCAAGCCGTCCGCTTTCCGGTATAGGTAAGATACTTTTGAACAATGCCATTGACCGTGGAG
This sequence comes from uncultured Ruminococcus sp., assembly GCA_902801245.1. Taxonomy (GTDB): domain Bacteria; phylum Bacillota; class Clostridia; order Oscillospirales; family Acutalibacteraceae; genus RUG592. The sequence goes on along the minus strand of CADCHW010000005.1, from coordinate 55,496 downwards.
GAAAGGATAACATAAGCTTTGTTCTGATTAAGGCGACGGACGTTCCCAAAATAGAACTTCCCAAGAGAAAAACTCCGAAAACCGAGTCTGTTCCCGAAAAGAAGAAAGAGCCGGAGGTTAAGGCGGAAAGTAAAAAATCCGAAGTCAAAACTAAAAAGGAAAAATCGGAAAAGAAATCCGATAAGAAAAAAGAACTTGATGCTGAGGAGCTTTCCGAACGCAAGGCTGCCGGAAAAGTTATTGTGGGAACGATTTTATTTATAATTGTACTTGCTGTTATTTCATTCATTAAAATATCAGATTCTAATGCTAACAGTTTTGATAATGTTGATACACAAGATTCGCCCGAAAGTCAAGTAACCGATATTCAGTGAAATAGATTATAGGATTGTTATACTACAAAAAATATTTGTGATATGACAATCCGATTTTTTGTAAATTTTTTTACATTCGCTTGACTTTCTCATCTAACGGTGTTAAAATTGAAAATGGTTTTTGATTTTAATTTCGGAAATTTTTCTACCTGTACGATTGAATTAAAATAGTAGGTTATCTTTCTTTAATCGGCAATTCGCTATGCTGTTGCCTTTGTTGGTTTGTGTCGGAAGATAGTATTTTTATGTGTGTTTTTTCGTTTTCTTTGATAGTTTGTTTAGTTTCGCTGAGGGTAGTTTATTCTTTTTTGAAAATTGGCTTCGTCAGCGACAAGGGCTCTGCCCTTGATCCGCAAGCTTTGAAAAGCTTGACCAAACTTTAACAGGCTTCGCAACCGTACAGCTACAAATTTTTTCATTCGGTAAATCAAAACGAAAGGGGAGAGAATATTTAACAATATGAAAAATAAAACATTTAAAAATATATCTAAAATATTGTCAATAATATTATCCGCAGCATTAGTATTTGTTCTCTCCTGTTCATTCATCTACATAGTCAAGGAAGCGAACCACAGCTGTGACGGTGACAACTGTCCTATTTGCTTGAATATAAAGCACTGTGAGGAGAATATCCGTACAAAAACGGGCGGCTCGGTAAACATATCTCAGCTTGTCATTACCGTGCTTGCTGCATTATTCTGTTTAAGTCTTGCTGAATATGATATTTCTCCTAATACATTAATTATTCAAAAGGTGAGATTTAATGATTAAATAACCTCTGTTTAAAAGTATTATATTGAATTTACGGAGGTTTACACGAATGAAAAAAATAATTTCTGTTTTTATAGTTACGATTTTGGTTATTTGCTCTTTTACTGCCTGCAATCAGGAAAGTACCCCGAGCGTTGCGAATGTGTCGGAAAACTCTTCCCACAAGCTGAGTATTGTTACAACAATTTTCCCCGAGTATGATTGGGTAATGCAGATTCTCGGAGATACTGCCGAGAATGCCGATGTGACAATGCTCCTTGACAACGGTGTCGATTTGCACAGCTTTCAGCCTACCGCCGAGGATATTATGAAAATCTCAACCTGTGATTTGTTTATCTATGTTGGCGGAGAGTCGGACGAATGGGTTGAAGACGCTTTGAAAGAAGCAACGAATAAGGAGATGATTGTTATAAATCTGCTTGACGTTCTTGGTGACAGCCTTAAGGAAGAAGAGATTGTTGAGGGTATGCAGCCTGAGGACGAGGAAGAAGACGATGAAGAGGAAGAAGAACCCGAATATGATGAGCACGTATGGCTTTCTCTGAAAAATGCCGAAACTCTTTGCGGGTCAATTGCCGATGCACTTGCAGAAGCAGATTCTCAGAATGCGGACACATACAAAAATAACCTTGAAAATTATAAAACGCAGCTTTCGGAGTTGGATAAAAAATACGAGGAAACTGTTTCGTCTGCCAAAACAAAAACGCTGCTTTTCGGCGACCGTTTCCCGTTCAGATACTTAACCGATGACTACGGTCTTGACTATTATGCTGCATTTGTCGGCTGCTCTGCCGAAACGGAGGCAAGCTTTGAAACAATCACGTTTCTTGCAAAAAAGGCAGACGAGCTTTCTCTTAACAGTGTTATGACCATTGAGGGCGATAATCATAAAATTGCCGAAACGATTGTTAGCAATACAAAGTCTAAAAATCAAAAAATCTTGACGCTTGATTCAATGCAGGCAACAACTTCAAAAGATGTCGAGAACGGTACAACTTATCTTTCAATTATGACAGATAATCTCTCCGTTCTTTCAGAAGCATTGAATTAACTGGAGGTACTGTATGTCACTGCTTGATATTCAAAATGTATCTCTCGGTTACGATTCAAACGTTATTCTTGAAAATCTGAATTTCACCGTAAACAAGGGTGATTATCTCTGTATTGTCGGCGAAAACGGTTCGGGTAAAAGTACACTTATGAAAACACTCTTGAATTTGCAAGACCCTATAAAAGGGAAAATCGTCAAGGGTGACGGTCTTCTCCCGAATGAAATAGGTTATCTTCCTCAGCAAACCGTTATACAAAGGGATTTTCCTGCATCTGTGAGTGAAATTGTTGTTTCGGGATTTCAGGCTCGCTGCGGTCTAAGACCTTTTTATAACAAGGAAGAGAAAAAGCTTGCCCGTGAAAATATGGAAAGATTGGGTATATTAAATCTGTCAAAGCATTGTTACCGTGAACTGTCGGGCGGTCAGCAGCAGCGTGTTCTGCTTGCAAGGGCACTTTGTGCGACAAGGAAATTATTGCTCCTTGATGAACCTGTATCGGGTCTTGACCCGAAAGTCACGGCGGATATGTACAATTTAATAAAAGACCTTAACAATGACGGAATTACAATCATAATGATATCCCACGATATTTCGGCGGCAATAAAATATGCAAGTCACATTTTGCATATCGGCAGCAATGTCTTTTTCGGAACGAGAGAGGAATATCTGAGCAGTGATGCCGGAAAGTTCTTTTTGGCTTCGGAGGGAGGTGTTTCGGAGTGATTGATAAATTGGTAATGTATTTGCAGTATCCGTTTGTAAGGTATGCTCTGATTGTAGGAATTTTGATAGCACTTTGTTCATCTCTCCTCGGAGTTACGTTGGTACTCAAAAGGTTCTCCTTTATAGGTGACGGACTTTCTCACGTTGCATTCGGAGCAATGGCAATTGCAAGTGTGCTTAATTTCACAAACAAAATGATTATTGTTTTGCCTGTCACGATTATAAGTGCAATATTGTTACTCAGCGGCGGCAGAAAAGCTAAAATCAAAGGTGATGCGGCAATAGCTATGATTTCCGTAGGTGCATTGGCTTTCGGTTATCTGTTGATGAATTTATTCTCAACATCTTCTAATTTATCGGGCGATGTATGCAGTACGCTTTTTGGTTCTACATCAATTTTAACGCTGACTTCCCGTGAGGTATGGCTGTGTATTATATTGTCAATTGCCGTTGTGATTATTTTTGTTCTGTTTTACAATAAAATATTTGCTGTAACGTTTGATGAAGATTTTTCAAAAGCAGTCGGCACAAAGTCCGAAAGATACAATTTCCTGCTTGCGGCAATAATAGCCGTGATTATCGTACTTGCAATGAATCTTGTAGGCTCGCTTCTTATATCGGCATTAATTATATTTCCCGCTCTGTCGGCAATGAGAATTTTCCGAAGCTTTAAAGCTGTGACAATAAGCTCGGCGTTGCTGTCGGTGGTGTGTGCCTTTGTGGGAATAATAGTTTCAATATTAATGGGAACTCCCGTTGGTTCAACCATTGTTGCGGTTGATATGCTGATATTTGGAGTTTGTTGTGTAATAGGAATGTTTACGGGAGGAGTTCGGAAATGAAAAAGTTAATCACAGCAGTTATTTTAAGTTTAATATTATTTGTGTTTGCAGGCTGCGGAAGTGCGGAATCGGGAAACCGAGTTCCCAACAGTCAAACTACGGTTGATGACATTCTTCAATCGGCGGCAGTGCAGAGTGAAGCTTCTCAAAGCGGCAGCAACACTGTTTCCAAAAATGAAACAAGCACCGCAGCAGAGGGGATAGATGTTGATTTAACCGTACTTTCAAGTACTATGGTTTATTCGGAAGTATACAATATGATGTCAATGCCCGATGACTATATCGGAAAGACAGTGAAGATGACAGGCATTTTCACATCTACCCACGATGATACTACGGGAAATGATTATTATGCCTGTATAATACAAGACGCAACGGCTTGTTGTGCACAGGGTATAGAATTTATTTTAACAGATGATTCAAAATACCCGAATGAGGGCGATATAATTTCCGTAGTAGGTGTGTTTGATACTTATAATGAGGGACAGTTCCGTTACAGTACCCTGCGTGACGCAAGTATTGTATAATTAAAAATGAATTTTAATACCCTTTAGTTCATCAAAAGTTCTAAAGGGTTATTTGTTTTTTATAAAAATCGAGCAGCAAATGATTGTTATTGTATTCAATAAAGTCGGTTAAAAACTACCTCACCGAACAAACGCTCGGTCGGGTAATAAAAGTTATGGATAAGATAAACTGTCTTCATGTATTTTCCGTCGACATTGCCGACAAAAATTTTGTTAAGCTATTGAATAAAAGCAAATTTTATGGTAAAATAAATTTGATTGTTATTTTACAAAATACGACAAATCTGCAAAGGAGCGTTATATGCAGTTAATAGAAGATATAAAAGTGAATGCAAAAGGCATAACAGCAAATGCAAAAGAATTATTTCCTGTATTCAAAGATATAAATGTTGCTGCATTGCAAAATATGCGTTCGGGTTACTTTATGAACGTTGTAGTTGTTTTTATTGTAGCAATATTAATCAGTGCAGGCTATAACTATACTTTGGTGGATAACATATATCAAAATTCAAATATTTCTCTTATGCTTGAAACTCATCATAAAACCAATGCTATAATTCTTGAAGAATTTCTTGAGGGTCAGCATATTTTTGACGTCGAAATTAATGCAAAAAATACAGCAGAAAAATACACAAAGGGTTATTTTTCCGTTATAGTGAATGAGATAACTGGTACAGGCTCTATAGGCTTCGGTATTCTGAATGGTATAAATAAAATTCTTTTCAGCGGACGAATATCGGAATCTATTTCAATATTTATTATGGTGTTTCTTTCGATACTTATTATGATTTTCATTAGGAATATTGTTATGGTGGGAAAGTGCCGATATTTTCTTGAGCAGCGGCAATATAAAGATACGGGAATCGACAGATTGATTTTCGTTTTCCGCACAGGTGCTGCAAGAAATGTTGCGGTTGTAATGCTTATTCGTTCCGTGTGGCAGACACTATGGAATATGACTATTATCGGCGGTTTATACAAGCATTACGAATATCTTATGATACCGTATATTCTTGCGGAGAATCCACACATCAACTATAAGCAGGCTTTTAAGATGTCAAAGGAGATTATGCAGGAAGAAAAATTTAATACTTTCAAAATTGAATTAAGCCTTGTTCCGTGGCTGCTTCTTGACGGTGCAACAATGCACTTGGTAACTCTGTTTTTCCTTGACCCTTATAAAGAGTGTATCTATGCGGAGATTTACGCAAGACTTCGCAGCAAAAAAAGAGATGTGATTGAAAACAGTGAGCTTTTGTATGATAATCTTCTTTTTGATAACACCGCAGCTCTCAACAGCTACCCCGATGTGAACTGCCCGACTTCATATCTGGAAATCCGCCGTTGGCTTATCGCAGATTACAACAGAAATTATTCTCTTGAAAACTGTGTTATGTTTTTCTTTACATTTTCAATTATAGGTTGGGTATGGGAAGTTTTCTTTTATCTTCTGAACGAGGGAAAGTTCATCAATCGAGGAACTATGTTCGGTCCGTGGCTTCCGATTTACGGTCTTGGCGGACTTGTGATTATATTGTTTTTGAAGCCTTTGAGAAAAAATCCTGCTCTTATGTTCGGCGGTGCATTTGTTGTTTGCGGAGCTATCGAGTACACTACGGCATGGATTTTGGAAACGTTTTTTCACAGTAAATGGTGGGATTATACAGGGTACTTTTGTAATCTTCACGGAAGAATCTGCCTTGAAGGTCTGCTTGTATTCGGGTTGGCAGGAGTGATTACAACTTATTTTATCGCACCTGTTCTCGATAATCTGTATAATAAACTTGACCGAAAAACCAAACGTACAATATGTATGATTTTAATTATTGCGTTTATGGGTGATTTTTTCTATTCGGTTAATAATCCTAATGCAGGTGACGGCATTACGTTTGGTCAAGCTTTTTAAAGCTTGCGGGGTGCAGGGGCAGAGCCCTGCTCGCTGACGGAACAAATTATTGTAGAAAAATAAATTACCCTCAGCGAAATGAGATAAACTATCAAAGAAAAACAATAAAAAAACAAAAATTCTCCACCCAAACAAAAACAGGCAACAGCGTAGCGAATTGCCGGTCGAAGAAAGAAAAGTGGTAAATCTTAATGCTTGCGAGTATAATATAAAAAACTCCTATGTATAATCATAGGAGTTACTTGTTTATTTGAATATTCTAAAATTCGGAAAACCAATTAGGTGTAATTTCGTCCATTGTAAGTGTTTTTGTGTTTTTACCGTCAAATAAAATAATACTGAAATCACTGCCGCAAAATTCTTTCAAAACCTGTCGGCATATTCCGCAGGGCGGTGTGAAGTCTTTGATTTTTCCGTCGGACATACCCACAACCGCAATTTTTGAAAACTCTCTGTGACCGTTTATAATTGCGGAAAAAATCGCTGTTCTCTCGGCACAGTTAGTTGCACCAAATGAAACGTTTTCTACATTGCAGCCTAAAAACACAGTTCCGTCCCTGCAGAGAAGAGCCGCACCGACTTTGAATTTGGAGTAGGGGGAATAGCTGTTTTCCGAAGCTTGTTTCGCAAGCTCAATCAAATCGTAATCAGTCATTGCCGCACCTCACAGTGAAATCGCCGTTTCGAGAGCGGCAGTCATCATTTCATCAAAAGAATTTTGACGTTCCTCGGCTGTGGTTTCCGTTCCCTTAAACGGACAATCTGAAATCGTACAAACAGCAAGAGCATTTTTCTTAGCTTTTGCAGCATTCATATAAAGAGCGGCTGCCTCCATTTCAACGGCAAGAACTCCCATTGACTGCCATTTTTCGTTACAAGTGCTGTCGGCAGAATAGAAAGCGTCCGATGTCAAAATATTACCAACGTGAGGTACTATGTCAAGCTTTTTGCACGTGTCAACAAAAGCACTCAAAAGCGTAAAGCTTGCAATAGGGGCATATGTTCCGTTTAGACCGTACTGAGATGCAAAATTGGAGTTTGTGCAAGTTCCCATTGCGACAACAATATCATACAAATCAAGGTCGGGTGACAAAGCTCCTGCCGAGCCTATTCTTATGATATTATCGACATCATAAAAATTAAACAGCTCATAGGAATAAATTCCTATTGACGGCATACCCATTCCGCTTGCCATTACGGAAACAGGTACACCTTTGTATTTTCCGGTATAGCCCAGCATTCCTCTTACTTCGTTCACAAGCACAGCTTCATCAAGATATTTCTCAGCAATAAGCTTTGCTCTGAGAGGATCTCCGGGCATAAGGACAGTTTTTGCAAAATCACCTGATTTTGCCGAAATATGTGGAGTTGGTACACTCATAATAAAAAACCTCCGTTCATTAATCTGTTGTATAAATTATATATAAATACAGCTCGAATGTCAATAGTATTATTTAAATTTATTATAAATGATTATAATGCGTAATTGTGGTTTTGTGTAATTTAAAAATTTATTTTATGTCATAAATTTATTATTTGAAAGGTTGAATATTATGGATATATCCGGCGAAAAATATCAAGTTTTAAAAGAATATTTCGGACATACATCTTTCCGAAACGGTCAAGAGGAAATAATCGATAATTTGTGTGACGGTAAAGATGTTCTTTGCATTATGCCAACGGGTGCAGGAAAGTCAATGTGTTATCAAATTCCGGCAATAATGTTTTCGGGTATAACAATTGTTGTTTCTCCGCTTATTTCTCTTATGCAGGATCAAGTTAATGCTCTCATTCAAATCGGTATTCCGGCTGCTTTTATAAACAGTTCTCTTTCATTTGGGCAGTATAATAAAGTATTGCAGTTGATGTCACAATATAAATATAAAATAATTTATGTCGCTCCGGAAAGATTGGCGATTGACAGCTTTGTTAATATTTGTAAAAATCTTGATATTTCAATGGTTGCCGTTGATGAAGCACACTGTGTTTCGCATTGGGGACAGGATTTTCGTCCCAGTTATTTGAAAATATCAGTTTTTGTGAATGCTCTTTCTGTTCGTCCCGTTGTCGGTGCATTTACGGCTACAGCCACAAAAGATGTCAAAGAGGATATAGCGAAAAGACTCTGCTTGAATGACCCTTTCAGCATAACCACAGGCTTTGACCGTCCGAATCTTTATTTTTCCGTTATAACTCCCAATTCAAAAGAATTAAAATTACTCAGTCTTATTAGAGAACGTCAATCACTTTGCGGAATAGTATATTGTTCTACGAGAAGTAATGTCGAAAAAATTTGTGATTATCTGAACGAAAACGGTTTGACGGCTACTCGCTACCATGCAGGATTATCCGAAGAGGAGAGGAAAAACAATCAAGATGATTTTGTATTTGACAGAAAATCTATAATGGTTGCAACCAACGCATTCGGAATGGGTATAGATAAATCAAATGTATCGTATATTATACATTACAATATGCCAAAAAATCTTGAAAGCTATTATCAGGAGGCAGGCAGAGCAGGACGTGACGGCGGTGAAGCCGAATGCATTATGATGTATGCACCGTTGGACGTTCGCACAGCAAAGTTTCTTATAAGCAAAATGGACGAGAATTCCCAGATTAGTGAAGAGGAAATTGAAATTCTGAAAGAACGTGAAAGAGTTCGTCTTAAATATATGACTTTTTACTGTACAACGAGGGATTGTCTTCGTTCCTTTATGCTTAGATATTTTGGTGAAAGAACTCCAAACTACTGCGGAAAATGTTCTAACTGTATTTCAAATTTTGAAACTGTGGATATTACTGTCGATGCACAAAAAATTATGTCATGTATGGTTAGAACAAATCAAACGTACGGAATAAAAATGATTTGCGATATTTTAAGAGGAAGTAAAAATTCACGTCTTTTGAATCTGAATTTTGACAAGCTGTCAACCTATGGCTTGATGAAAGATTATTCCGAGAATAAGGTACGTTCGATAATTAACGCTCTTGTCTTGCAGAAATATCTTGTTTTGACCGAGGACGAGTACCCCGTTCTAAAGCTCGGCAAAGGTGCGGCTGCTGTTCTGAAAGGCAAAGAAACCATAACCACAAAAATTCTTAAAGAACAGCAAACTAAACCTACTAAGAGGGTTGAGGACGAAACATTTGATAACGGCTTGTTTACACATCTGAAAACCCTGCGAAAAGACCTTGCCGCTCGTGCTTCCGTGCCGGCATACGTTGTTTTTACGGACGCAAGCTTGAAAGATATGTGCAGAATAAAGCCTACAACCATTGGCGAATTTTCAAATGTGTCGGGTGTCGGCAGAGCTAAACTTGATAAATACGGAAAGATTTTCATTGACGCAATAAAAGAATATGAAGAGGGGAAAGGGGAAAATTAGGCGTAATTTTTATGTTTTAAAGCCTGAAAGAGCTATCATATAAAGTTTGGTCAAGCTTTTCAAAGCTTGCGGGCGACGGAACACCCCAAGAAGCCGAGCCGTAGGCGACAGCTGATTGGTAGATGTTCCTAGTGGTCTTGTACCAGCAGGGGCAGAGCCCTGCTCGCTGACGAAACAAATTAGCGTAGAAAAATAAATTTCCCTCAGCGAAATTAAACGAACTATCATAGAAAACAAAAATAAAAAACACACCCCAAAAATAATTTCTTTCGATAAAAACTAAACTAGGCAACAGCGAAGCGAATTGCCGGTCGAAGAAAAATAAGGTCAATACTTTGTCTTCTATTCACTCTTCACTTGTTATCTAAAAAGCGAAGAGTGAATAAAACAAGTGAAAATATAACCAAAAACATCATCTTAAAATTAGTTAAAACATACCATTGCAACAAAGTTGAATAATTGCTCAACTACTGCTTGACAAACGCATTTTTAAATGATAAAATAAAAATACAGAAAGGAAACACCCTAAAAGTTAGTTTTGATTATCTATTGAGTATATGCTCAACTAAAACTTATTAAGAATATCCGCTAAATTAACGTATATTTTTTTGACATATGGTTTTATTAAACTAACTTATTAGAAAATAAAGAGGAGAGAAATTATGTATCTTGAAATTAACAATCTTCACAAGTTTTACGGTGAGGGCGACAACAGGAACGAAGTTCTGAAAGGCATTAACTGCGGTGTTGAGAAAGGACAGATTTGTGTTCTGCTTGGTCCTTCGGGTTCGGGCAAGTCCACTATGCTCAACATCATAGGCGGCATTGACAACGCAGACGAGGGTTACATCAGTATTAATGGCGAAAAAACCGTTGATATGAACGAAAAGAAGCTTTCTCTTTACCGCCGCAAACATCTCGGCTATGTGTTCCAGTTTTACAATCTTATTCCTAATCTTACGGTTAAGGAGAACATTGAAGTCGGTGCTTATCTCAGTGATAACCCTCTTGACATTGACGAGCTTCTCAAAACAATAGGTTTGTGGGAGCATAAGGATAAACTTCCGAATCAGCTTTCGGGCGGTCAGCAGCAGAGAACAGCTATAGGAAGAGCTATTGTTAAAAATCCCGACATTCTACTTTGCGACGAGCCAACTGGTGCTCTCGATTACAATACCTCCAAAGATATTTTGAAGCTTATCGAAACTGTAAATCAAAAGTTTGGAAACACTGTGATTATCGTAACTCACAACGATGCTATCAAGCTTATGGCGGATAAGGTAATCAAGCTTCGTGACGGTGCTATCCGCAAGGAGTACATCAACGAAACTAAAGTTCCGGCTGCCGAGCTTGACTGGTAAGGAGGAAAAAGGTATGAAAAATCCTTTGATGAAACGCTTGCCACGTGAGCTTAAAAGCGACTTCGGCAAATATGCGGTTATTTTTCTGTTTATGATAATTACAGTAGGCTTTATTTCGGGATTTGTGGTTGCAACTCACAGCCTTGCTTATGCGTTTGACAATAGTTTCGATTCGCAGAATGTCGAAGACGGTCACTTTATTCTTGAGGATAAAATGACAGGCGACCTCCCAGATAAAATTGAAAGTACAGACACAGCGGTATACGATATCAATTATAAGGATATCGACAAGGGCGACAAGACCTACCGTGTTTACAAAAATCGTGAAGACGTAAACAAGCAGTACATCTTCAAAGGCGAGCTTGCGAAAACTGCCGATGAAATCACGCTTGACAGGCTTTTCGCCGCAAACAATTCAATAGAGATAGGCGACAGCATAACTCTTGCCGGCGAAACATTCAAGGTGACAGGCACGGTTGCACTCCCCGATTACACCTCACTTTTTGAGAAAAGTACAGGTTTGATGTTCAATGCACAGACGTTTACGGTCGCTTTGGTGACAGAGGAGGGCTTTGACAGACTTCCCGATTCGCACACTACATATTGCTATGCTTGGACCTTCAATGATGAAAGCCTAAGCGAAAACGATAAGTTCGACAAGTCAAACGACCTCAAAGAAGAGATTGCTAAAAATGCCCTGATGACAGAATTTGTTACAGAACCGAACAATCAGGCAATTCATTTTGCAGGAGATGATATCGGCGGTGATGAATCTATGATGATAACATTTCTGTATATTATTATTGTGATTATGGCATTCATCTTTGCAGTAACCACCTCCAATACTATCGAAAAGGAATCAAAGGTTATCGGCACACTTCGTGCAAGCGGTTACACAAAAGGCGAGCTTACTTTCCACTACATTGTAATTCCTGTTTTCGTAACTCTTTTTGGTGCGTTGATTGGTAACATTTTAGGCTATACTGTATTTAAAGATTTCGTTGCAGATGTATATTACGGAAGCTACAGCCTGCCCCCGTATGAAACTCTTTGGAGTTCGTTTGCGTTTGTAAATACAACAATTGTTCCGTGTGCGATTATGCTTGTTGTAAACTTCTTTATCATCAGTAATAAGCTTTCGCTTTCTCCGCTGAAATTCCTGCGTTCCGACCTCAAAAAGAAGAAGAACCGCAAGGCAGTGAAGCTCCCAAATTTTAAGTTCATTTCTCGTTTTAGAATAAGAATTTTTATGCAAAATTTCCCGACATATATTGTAATGTTCGTCGGAGTTTTCTTTGCAAACTTCCTGCTGCTGTTTGGTCTGATGATGAATCCTTGGCTTGAAAATTACAAGGCGGAAGCTGTCGAGCATGCTTTCTCGGAATATCAGTATATCCTTAAAATGCCTGTTGAAACAAAGTTTGAAGAGGCAGAGAAATTCACTATGACTTCACTCGAAACTACTTTTGAAAACACAGATGTAAATGAAATTTCCGTTTACGGCATTGAGGATAATTCGCTTTATCTTTCAACACTTAATTTTGGTGATGACGGCGACAGAATATATGTATCCGAAGGTATTTTGAAAAAGTATAAACTTAACGAGGGCGATACAATCACGCTTAAAAAGAAATTCACAGATGATACATACGATTTTAAAATATACAGCAGCTTTGATTATCCCACATCAATGGCGGTGTTTATGAATATCGACAGTTACAGGGATAAATTCGATTTAAACGATGATTACTTCACAGGTTATCTTTCTAATGTTGAGCTTGACGATATCGACGACGACTTCATTCTTACAACTGTAACTATTGCCGATTCAACGGTTCTTGCCGACCAGCTTACAGCTTCAATGAGCGGTATTTTTGGAATATGGACAGTATTTGCGGTGGTACTCTCAACATTGATAATATATTTGCTTTCAAAGATTATTATTGAAAAGAATGCAAATTCAGTGTCGCTTGTAAAAATCTTAGGATTCAAAAACAGTGAAATTTCGGGCTTGTACTTAGTTGTTACGGGTATTGTGGTAGTATTCTCGGCTTTGATATGCCTGCCGATTTGTGATATTGTGTTTAAGTCAATATTTACCATAATGATGAGCAGCTTTAATGCATGGATAGACCTTTACATTGCTCCGAAAATTTGGATAGAAATTCCTGTTTATGCTATTATTTCTTACTTTATTGTTGCCCTGCTGCAATTTATGAAGATAAAGAAAATCCCAATGGACGAAGCACTTAAGAATGCCGAGTAATTTTTAAATAATCTAAAATAAAAAACACTCTTCCGATGAATATTAGGTTGGAAGAGTGTTTTTTATTTTCTTTATACTTTCCCCTATTGCAAGTCAAGGGTGAATGACTCAGTATGACGGAATTATAGCCAAAAGATATTGTCAATTTGCAATAGTAGGAAGTAAATATATAAATTAATTTTCAAGGTTGCTTTCAACAAGCTTTGCAAACTGTGGAGTTTTGAAGAGTATTACAGAACCAATCATTGTGAAAATAAGCTCGGGAAGCATATAGGAACCATTGTAAAGGAGGGAATATATCCATACATTATCCCAACCCTCGGGAGCCCAAGAGCCAAATATTGCCGCACCCGAAATAAGATGACAGATAAACCTTAAAAATACAGCGATAAATACACCTGCACAAATTCCGAATGTACCCTTTTTGCGGAACATTCCCGAAAGACCGAGAACAGAGAATGCGAGAATGTAGTCAAATAAGATAGAGCCTATAAGGGCAGCGGGAGAAAGTCCCCAAGCAAACATTCCGTCAGCGATACCGAATCCGAACTGAATAAGCGAATATGCGAATGCACCCGTGATTCCCCAGCTTATTCCGTATTCAATTGAAATCAGTGCAATAGGGAGCATAGAAAGCAGTGTGATTGAACCGCCCATTGGAAGTTGATAAACCTTAATCATACTGAGTACAGTTGCAAGTCCGATTAGTACCGCTGTTAATACAAGACGTTTTGTGTTGCTTTTCTTTGTGGATTTTACTGTTGTTTGTTGTTTGGTTTTGGTCATTGCTGCCATAGTTTAAATTCCTTTCTTTGTTGAAAATACATAAAAACAGGGCATACCTGCACACGCACAATGCCCCTGTAAAAACCACAGCAGAACCGAAAACATTATAAAATATCGGCATAACTGAAATATGACTTCCTACGACGGCATTATCCGTATCAGGTAAAGGGTCGAAGTTGATTACTTCCTCTCAGCCTGCTCACAAGCTCCCCTGTTTTTTTAGTGTAAAACTTACTTTTTTATTTTAACATATATCACATACTATGTCAAGTACCGATTTTATGTTATAATTCTTTTGAAAAATTTTGCAGCTGTACAGTTGAAATAAAATCGTAGGTTATCTTTCTTGGAGCGGCAATTCGCTTTGCTGTTGCCTGTTTTGTTTTTTTGATTGTTTTTTATTGTTTTTATTTGATAGTTTATCTCATTTCGCTGAGGGTACTTTGCTTTTCTTTGCAAGTTGGCTTCGTCAGCGAGCGGGGCTCTGCCCCTGCACCCCGCAAGCTTTAAAAAGCTTGACCAAACTTTAAATGGTAAATCTTTTTGACCGTGAGTATAACTTTTTACGCAGATACAAAACTTACGGCAATTAAAAAATTAAAGTGCGTGTTTCCTGCGGACGTTGTCCGCCGCATTATCCCAGATACAATACAAAATCCCCCGTAAATTCACGGCTTTTGTATCAAATGACAAATTTGATTTTACACCGCCAAAATCCATTGAAAACACAAATTTTGTATGCTATAATAAATTAGTTAAATGTTTAAAAATATGTTTTAAAGAAAAAGAGGTAAGAAATTTGGGTACAAGAGAAAATCTCAGAAACATAGCCATTATCGCACACGTTGACCACGGCAAGACGACTCTCGTTGACCAGCTGCTTTTGCAGAGCGGTACTTTCAGAGAGAACGAAACAGTTGCCGAGCGTGTTATGGACAGCAACGACCTCGAACGTGAAAGAGGTATCACAATCCTTTCAAAAAATACGTCCGTTATGTACAACGGCACTAAGATAAATATTGTAGACACTCCCGGTCACGCAGATTTCGGCGGCGAGGTTGAGCGTATTCTTATGACGGTTGACGGTGTTCTGCTTCTGGTTGATGCTTTCGAGGGCTGTATGCCGCAGACACGTTTTGTTCTGAAAAAGGCTCTCGGTCTTGGCAAGAAACCGCTTGTTGTTGTGAATAAGATTGACCGCCCCGGTGCAAGACCCGAGGAGATAGTTGACGAGGTTCTCGACCTCTTTATCGAGCTTGGTGCAGACGAAGACCAGCTTGAATTTCCGGTTGTGTACGCTTCGGGACGTGACGGCTATGCAACACTTGACCCGAACGAGCCAGGTGAGAATATGAAGCCGCTTTTCGATAAGATTCTTGAAGAGATTCCTGCTCCGAGCGGCGACCCCGACGGCGGTTTGCAGCTGCTTTTCTCAAATATCGACTATGACGATTATGTTGGAAGAATCGGTATCGGTCGAGTTGAGAGAGGTACTGTAAAGGTTGGTCAGCAGGTTGCTCTTTGTCAGAAAGACGGCGGCGTAAGAAATGTTAAAATTGTTAAGCTCTACCAGTTTGAGGGACTTAAAAGAGTTGAAGCCGAAAGTGCGACCCTCGGCGACATCGTGGCTGTAAGCGGTATTTCCGATTTGAATATCGGTGAAACGGCTTGCTCCGTTGACTGCATTGAGCCTTTGCCATTCATAAAAATTGACGAACCGACGGTTTCAATGATGTTCCTTGTAAACAACAGTCCTTTTGCAGGAAAAGAGGGTAAGTTTGTTACTTCGAGAAATATCCGTGAAAGACTTTTCAAGGAAGTTGAAACGAACGTTGCAATGAGAGTTGAGGAAACTGATTCCGCAGATACTTTCAGAGTGTCGGGAAGAGGTGAGCTTCACCTTTCCATTCTTATTGAGCAAATGCGTCGTCAGGGCTACGAGTTTCAGGTGTCAAGACCGACCGTTATTTACAAGAAAATTGACGGTGCAATTCACGAACCCATAGAGTATCTTATTATTGAAGTTCCCGAAAACTATGTCGGTGCTGTTATGGAGAAGCTTGGTTCACGGAAAGCCGAGCTTATCGATATGGGTACACGTGAAGGCGGTACTACTCACATTGAGTACAAAATCCCTGCAAGAGGTCTTATGGGTTACCGCTCCGAGTTTCTCACCGATACAAACGGCAACGGCATTATGAACCACGTTTTTGACGGTTACGAGCCGTACAAAGGCGATATCGCAACCCGTCATCAAGGTTCGCTTATTGCCCACGAAACAGGCGATTCCACAGGCTACGGTCTTTTTGCTGCACAGGACAGAGGACGTTTGTTTATAGGTCCGGGTGTTCCCGTTTATGAGGGAATGGTTGTCGGTGCAAGTCCGAAAGTTGAGGATATCGTTGTAAATGTCTGCAAGAAGAAGCACATCACAAATACGCGTGCGTCGGGTTCGGACGAGGCTTTGAAGCTTACTCCGCCGACTACTCTAAGCCTTGACCAGTGTCTTGAATTTATCGCCGAGGACGAGCTTGTAGAGGTAACTCCGAAGAGTATTAGAATCAGAAAGACAATTCTCAGCAAAGAGCAGAGAATGAAGAAACAGTTCAAGAAGTAATGGTAAAAGGTACAGCATACGGCGTGGGTGTCGGAACAGGCGACCCCGAGCTTATGACCTTGAAAGCGGTTCGGCTTATCCGTGAAAATGACGTGATAGCCGTTCCGGGCAAGGCTGCCGAGGAAAGCGTTGCATATAAAATTGCGGTTCGGAATGTTCCTGAAATTGCCGATAAAATTTTGCTTGCCGTAAATATGCCGATGACTAAGGACAAAAATATTCTCAGTACCGAGCATAAAAAAGGTGCGGAACTTATAGAAAAGTACCTTGATATGGGTAAGAATGTTGTGTATCTGACGTTGGGTGACCCTACTGTTTATTGTTCCTTTAGCTATTTACAGAAATTGCTTAAAAGTGACGGCTATAAAGTCGAGTTGGTAAGCGGTGTTACATCATTCTGTGCGGCGGCTGCACGGATTGGTGTTCCGCTTGTCGAGAAAGATGAAGAACTTCATGTATTTCCTAATGTTCCGAATAAAGCAGATTTTGATAACATCACGGGTTCGTGCGTTATTATGAAATCGGGCAGATATATGACCGATATTAAATCAACCCTTGAATACAGTGACTGTAACGTATTTGCGGTTGAAAACTGCGGAATGAGTTCGGAAAAAGTATATAACAGCCTTGATGAAATACCTGATAAAACGGGATATTTTTCAATTGTAATAGCTAAGGAAGGGAGTAAGTGAAATGAGCTTTTATGAGAAAATAGAAAACAATTTCAAAAACTCTCTCGGTGACAAATACAACGGCGAAAAGCTTTTCACTAAGGCAACAGACGAACAGCTTGACGAATTAAGAAATCTTATCGGAGATAACGCATCTGCGTTCATTGATTTTTACGCAAACCTCCAGCCTTACAATTTGTCGATGATGAATTGTTACGCTTCACTTTGTGATATCCAACATATCATTGAAGAAAATACCGAGCTTGCCCCGGGAGCATACCTGTCTAAGCTGGGAATTTTTGTGTTCGGTGTAACAATCGGCGGTAATTCGGTTTGTATCGATACAAACAATATGCAGAACGGTGACCCTTGTGTTTTGATTATCGACCAAAGCTTTTTATATTGCGATGAAGACGACGATGAAGTTGAAATTGCAAACCTACCGAGCTATATTGATGAAAGCAAATTATCCAATGAAGATTATGAGTTTACATATGAAAATGTAAGAAAATTTGTCTATAAGATGGAGGACAGATTTACGGATTTCATTGAGAAATTTTCTCGTGACGAATACGAGGATTTAGAGAGTTTTATATAATTATGTACAAATATACAACAGCGGATATTGAAAGTAATTTTACCGACGATATAAAAAGAGATATTGTTACGCAGAATTTATCTTATGCGGACATTGACGGGATTGCCGATTTAATCGGTTATAATATCACTATTTTCAGACGGAAAACGGTTAGTGTGGTGGCTGCGATTTCCATAATGGATATTGATAATTCCTATCTTCTTAATATTTCCGATATTGTTTTAAAAAGTATAAATTTCCCTATAGGTATAGGCGACAGTTTTTCGGATATGATTAATGCTTTCGGCTACAATTATAAGGTTGACGATGTGCTTATTGATACTTTCAGATATATGTATACGGTCATAGGTAAATATTGGCTATCTGTAAGTATATCGAATGATAAGGTTGTCGGTATTGAAATAATATTCGATGACGAAATGATTAAAGATGTTATTGAAGTAAGATATAAATACTGTAAAATATGAGGATTGATAAGTTTAATGAATTTCGTAATACTTGATTTGGAATGGAACAGCTCCTACAGTAAAAAGTACAAAGGCTTTATGAGTGAAATTATTGAGTTTGGTGCGGTGAAGTTTAACGATAAATTCGAGATTGTCGATACTTTTTCAATGTTGATTGCACCGCAGATTGCCAAAAAGCTTACGGGAAAGGTTAAGGAGCTCACAAACATAAGCAATGAAGAGCTTGCCAAAGGCGGTGCTACATACACACACGTTCTGAGTAAATTTAAGAAATTTCTCGGAAAAGATTTATTGATGACTTGGGGAACGTGTGATATTCTTGCAATTATGGAAAATACAAAGTATTACGAAAAAAATGACCGCATTGATTTTATCGACCGTTACTGCGATTTGCAGTACTACTGTGCCGATATGCTCGGAGTTTACAATGCGGGTCAGCAGTTGGGGCTTGCACCTGCGGCAGAACTTATAGGTCTTGACTTGTCGGATATTGTTCAGCACCGTGCTTTGCAGGACAGTATGCTTTCAATGTCGATTTTCAAGAATCTTTACTATCCCGATAAATTTCAAAAGTATGTTGAAACATCAAAGGACTTGCATTACAGATTGACTTTCAAATCATATTATCTTACAGATGTAAACGACCCTCTTGTCAATAAGAATGAGTTTAACTTCACATGCGACAAGTGCGGCGAAAAGATGAAAGCCGTAAATAATTGGGCTTTGAGAAACAAAACATTTACTGCAACGCTTTATTGTAAAAAATGCAGACAAAAAATGACAGGAAAAGTTAAGTTCAAAATTAATTATAACGGTATGTCAATTAAGAAAAAACTTGTACCGTTTGATGAGCCGTCGGAGAAATAGTATAAGTAAAAACTTTAATTGAGGATTTAATTCACAGGTTTGAAAAATGAAATATAGGAATATAATTTGGGATTACAACGGTACTATTATTAATGATGCACAGCTTGCGGTAGATGCGGAAAATCTTGTCTTGCAGTCATACGGCAAACCAACTATAACACTTGAATATTATCTGAAAGAATGCGAAATGCCGCTGATTAATTTTTATAAGAAAATATTCGATTTAGGTAATTGTGACTATACGGAGATAGCACAACGGTTTATTACTCATTATGATGAACTCTTTAAAACTGCGGATATATTCCCCGAGGTTCGTGAAATGATAGAATACTTGTCCGATAACGGATATAATCAGGGTGTGATATCGGGTTTTGAAACAACAAGACTTGTAAACAGTCTTAAAATATTCAATCTTGACAAGCATTTTAAATTTATGTCGGGGTCTGATGATATAGACGCAGGCGACAAAAGCGAACGTGCGGTAAGAATTGTGGAAAAGTACGGCTTCAAACCCGATGAAACTCTTTTTATCGGAGATATGTACCACGACTACGAAACGGCTTGCAGGGTCGGTGCGGACTGCGTTTTGATTGCAAAGGGTCATCAGGGTGCGGAGGTTCTGCGTTCGTATGGGATAAATGTTTTGGATAGTGCCGAGGAATTGAAAACAATTTTGATGTAATGAACAAAACTCAAGGATTGTTACTATGCCAATTCACCATAACATAGAATTTATTCTATGTGACGGTATTTGTTGACATATTTTTACATAGTATGTTATAATGTTAGTGTACGAACTGTTAGATACAAAACGGTTTGTACACTAACTTTTTGCTTTTCGGCTTTTTAAAATTTCAAAAAAATCAAAATTTTTTCAAAAAACTATTGACCTTAACGTAACGTCATAGATTAAAACGGTTTTACCGAGAACAGGAGGTAAAGCGGAATGATGACAGTAAAGGAAATATCGGAACTTACAGGTATCAGCATACGGACACTTCACTATTATGACCAAATCGGATTGTTTAACCCAACAGATAAGAGCGAAGCCGGATACCGTCTTTACGATGATAATGCACTTAAACAATTGCAGCAGATATTATTTTTTCGTGAGTTTGATATACCTTTAAAAGAAATTAAATCCGTTATGGAAAATCCTGATCTTGACAGCAATTACATACTTCAAATGCAAAGAAGTATGTTTATTGCGAAGAAAGAGCGTATTGAACGCTTGATTAACCGAATCGATGATATTCTAAAAGGAGAGGACAAAATGGATTTTGAAGTTTTCAGCAAGAAGGAAATTGAGGAACTGTTCAGCATAATGGTTAGCCGTATGCCCGATGAATTGAGAGAAACTGCCGCTCGGGAGTTCGGTGGAATGGAGCAGTGGAAAGAGCATTATATTGAAACTGTTTCCGGTGAGAATGTGCAGAAGTGCTATCTTAAAATGGTTGAGTGGTTTGGAGGAAAAGAAAATTATGTGTCGTCTGTGAAAAATCCGATTAGCAAGGAAATTGCAGAGAGTTACTTGAAACGCATTGACGTAATTCTCAACAAGCTTTTTGACAGAAGAGATTCCGGTATTAATTCTTTTGAAGTAAAAGAAGTTGTTGCTGAGTACGGTTTTGTTACAAAACAACTTTACCAGCTTAAGGACGAAACGGGTATGATGATTTCTCTTGCACAATCTTATCGCAATGATGATGTTAAGATGAGTACAGATGAAAAATACGGTGAAGGTGCTTCCGAATTTTTTGCACAGGCGATTGAGAATTTTTATAAATAATATTTCACTTTATGGGTTGACAAATTTTATGTGATGTATTATAATGTTAGTGAGCGAACTGTTAGATATAAAACAATTCGCTTGCTAACATTTGTTTCTAAGGTGGTGAATATATTGTGTCGGAAAATGATAGGCTTTTAGGTATGGAAATCAGAAAATTGTCAAACTGCATGCGGCATGCCGTACCAAGATTTTGTAACGATGAGGACGTGACTGCCGTCAACGGTCGAATTATTATGTATCTTTATCATCATAAGGAGGAGGATATTTTCCAAAAGGATATCGAAAACGAGTTTTCAATTCGCCGTTCTACATCTTCAAGTATAATTTCCTTAATGGAAAAAAAAGGCTATATCGAGCGTGTTTCGGTTGCACACGATGCACGGCTTAAAAAACTTGTTTTAACCGATAAAGCATTGCAGGTCTGCGACATTATAAAAACAAATACAATGGAGTTTGAAAAAACTCTCAGAGAAGGAATAACCGACGAGGAATTGAAAATTTTCTATTCTGTCTTAGACAAAATAGTTGATAATATAAATAATATACAAAATAAGGAGTGAAAAGAATGATAAAAAGACTTCTTGCCTCTGTCAGAGAGTATAAAACAGCTTCTTTTTTAGCCCCACTTTTTGTAGTATGTGAGGTTATTATGGAGGTTATTATTCCTCTGCTAATGGCAAATCTTATCGACTACGGAATCAGTAAAAATGATATGCCGTACATTTACAAAACAGGTGCATTGCTTGTTGCATCATGTCTTATTTCATTGACCTTCGGTGCTCTTGCCGGTAATTATGCCGCTAAAGCTTCGGCAGGTTTTGCGAAAAATTTGAGAAAGGATATGTACTATAATGTGCAGAATTTTTCTTTCTCAAATATAGACAAATTTTCAACATCAAGCCTTGTAACACGACTTACAACTGATATTACTAATGTTCAGAATGCTTATCAGATGATAGTAAGAGCTGCTTTCAGAAGTCCTGCTATGATAGTTTTCAGCTTGATTATGGCATTCAGAATAAATTCGAGAATAGCCTTGATTCTGCTTGGTGTAGTCCCTGTGCTGCTTATCGGTTTTATTATTATTTTCTCGAAATCTCACCCTATTTTTGAAAGGGTTTTCAAAACGTATGATAAGCTCAATAACATTGTAGGCGAAAATCTTCACGGTATCAGAGTAGTTAAATCATTTGTTCGTGAGGAACATGAAAATAAGAAATTTAAAAATGTTTCACAAGAAATTTATGATCTGTTTATTAGAGCAGAAAAAATAATTATTTTTAATATGCCTCTTATGCAGTTTGTGATTTATACTTCAATGATTTTGATTTCGTGGTTTAGTTCAAGACTTATAGTTGCAGCTCATAATGATCCTTTGCAGGGTATGACAACAGGAAAATTCACAAGTATGTTTGCGTACCTTATGCAGATGCTTATGAATCTTATGATGCTTTCAATGATTTTTATGATGATTATTATTTCAAGAGCATCTATAGAGAGAATTGACGAGGTTCTTAGAGAAGTATCAGACCTTAAAAACGGCGATAATCCCATTTACGAAGTAAAAGACGGTTCTGTTAAGTTTGAGGGTGTATCATTCAGCTATAACGGCGGTGATAAATTCTGTCTTAGTGATGTCGATATCAATATCAAATCAGGTGAAACAGTCGGAATTATCGGCGGTACGGGTTCATCAAAATCAAGTCTGGTTCAGCTTGTTCCACGACTTTACGATGCGACTAAAGGTAAAGTTCTTGTCGGCGGTGTTGATGTTCGTGATTACGACCTCGAAACTCTCAGAAACGAAGTTGCAATGGTTCTTCAGAAGAATGTCCTTTTCTCGGGCACTATAAAAGAAAATCTCCGCTGGGGCAACCCCGAAGCTACCGATGAGGATATCGTGAGAGTTTGTAAGCTTGCCCAAGCTGATGACTTTATCGAGAAATTCCCCGATAAATATGATACATATATTGAGCAGGGCGGTACTAACGTTTCGGGCGGTCAGAAGCAGCGACTTTGTATTGCGAGAGCGTTGCTCAAAAAGCCGAAAATTCTTATTCTTGACGATTCCACAAGTGCCGTTGATACAAAGACAGATGCTCTTATTCGTAAAGCATTTGCGGAGGAAATACCCGATACAACAAAATTTATTATCGCTCAGAGAATATCTTCCGTTGAAGACGCAGATAAAATTATTGTACTTGACGGCGGTAAAGTGAATGGCTTTGGTACACCTGCCGAGCTTATGAAGTCCAATAAGATTTACAGAGAAGTTTATGAATCACAGGTGAAAGGGGGAAATGACGATGAGTAAAGCTGCCGTAAAAGCTAAATCCGATACTGAAAAGGTAACGAAAAATACATCTGCTAAGGTTAATGGCAAACCTGAAAGTATTCCTCAGGGCGGTTCGGGCGGAAAACCGCAAATGCCAAAGATTGACGGCAATACCGTTAAAAGACTTTTGTCGTACATTTTCTCACATTACAAGCTGAGATTTTTCTTGGTATTAATTTGTATTATTATAAGTTCTGTGGTAAATGTTATCGGTTCGATGTTTTTAAAAATACTTATCGACAACTATATTACACCTTTGGTTAATCAGGTTAATCCTGACTTTGCAAAACTCACAAAAGCACTGATAATTATGGCTTTTATCTATGCTACAGGTATCATTTCTGCATATCTCTATCAGCGGCTTATGATTACAATTTCTCAGGGTGTGTTGAAAAGGGTTCGTGATGAAATGTTTGAGCATATGCAGTCGCTCCCAATCAAATATTTTGATACACATACCCACGGCGATATTATGAGTTATTATACAAATGATACCGATACTCTCCGTCAAATGATTTCACAAAGTATTCCGCAGGTTTTTAACTCGATTATAACTATAGTTGCTGTATTCTGCGGAATGCTTTATACAAGCTGGTATTTGACAATTGTAGTAGTTTTATTTGTATTTATTCAAATGATTGTGGTGAAAAATGTCGGCGGACGAAGCGGAAAATATTTTGTCGGTCAGCAGCAGTCTTTGGGGAAGGTAAATGGTTACATTGAAGAAATGATTACAGGACAGAAAGTTGTAAAAGTTTTCTGTCATGAGGAAGAGGCTAAGGAGGAGTTCGACAAGCTTAACGAGGAGCTTTACGAATCCGCATATAATGCTAACAAATTTGCAAATATACTTATGCCTATAATGATGAATATAGGTAACTTGCAGTATGCCGTAGTTGCAATTACAGGTGCGGTTCTTGCACTTTCGGGAATTGGTTCTTTGACGGTCGGTGCGATTGTGTCTTTTTTACAGCTCTCAAAAAGTTTCTCGGTTCCAATAGGTCAGGTTTCACAGCAATTTAACTCAATTATTATGGCACTTGCAGGTGCACAGAGAATATTCACACTTATGGACGAAGAAAGTGAAGTTGACGACGGTTATGTAACACTTGTAAATGCAAAACATGAGGGAGATAAGATTGTTGAGTGCGAAGAGAGAACAGGTCTTTGGGCATGGAAACATCCGCACGGCGACGGCACAACTACCTATACGGAGCTTAAGGGTGATGTAAGATTGTTTGACGTTGACTTCGGTTATGTGCCTGAAAAAATAGTTCTTCACAACGTAAAAATTTATGCAGAACCGGGTCAGAAAGTTGCATTTGTAGGTGCAACGGGAGCGGGTAAAACTACTATCACTAACCTGATAAATCGTTTCTATGATATTGCGGACGGTAAGATACGCTATGACGGAATTAACATAAATAAAATTAAAAAAGCAGACCTTCGTCGTTCACTTGGTATGGTTTTGCAGGAAACAAATTTGTTCACAGGCTCTATTATGGATAATATTCGTTACGGCAAACTTGATGCGACCGATGAAGAGTGTATTGAGGCGGCAAAGCTTGCCAATGCACATGATTTTATTTCACGTTTGCCCGACGGTTACGATACTATGATTGACGGTACGGGTGGAAGTCTTTCGCAGGGACAGCGTCAGCTCTTGTCAATTGCCCGTGCGGCTGTAGCAGATCCGCCTGTTATGATTCTCGATGAAGCAACATCTTCAATCGATACAAGAACGGAATCTCTTGTTACAAAGGGTATGGATTCTCTTATGCACGGAAGAACGGTGTTTGTTATTGCCCACAGACTTTCAACGGTTAAAAATTCCGATGTTATTATGGTTCTTGAGCTTGGCAGAATTATCGAGCGAGGAAATCACCAACAGCTTATTTCTGAAAAAGGCAAGTATTACCAGTTATATACGGGTGCTTTCGAACTTGAATAATTTGAATATAAATTTTTAAATAATAAAATACGCTGTCAGTACATTATCTTGACAGCGTATTTTTTTGCTTAATTATTGATTTTATTTAATAAAATTTTTACAATATAATATCCGTTATCCTCTTTATATAAGATATTACCGTTATATTTTTTACAAATATCGATTAGAATTTTTTTATCAATATTGTTTTCTGTCATTGTCTTAGTAATTTTATTTTTGCATACAATTATAACAGTATCATTTGTATTTAAAATTTCAAGCGACATAATTCTATATTCTCTAGGTTGAGTTTTCAAATAGGCAATAGCGTTGTCGCAAATTTTTCCGATAACAGAAATGATTTCGGAGTTACCCGAAAATTCGCTCAAACAGTCGGAAATGCGAACTTCAAATTTAATATTTTCACCTTCGGCTTTATCAAGTTCAATATTAATTATAGCGTTAAGCAAAATATTTTTTGTGTTAATCGGAACGCTCACGCTTTGTAAATTTTCCGACATCTCGGTGCAAAGCTTTTGGGCTTCTGCGTAATTTTTATTGCTTATAAGACTGCCAATACTCAAAAGATAATTTTTCATATCATGTTTAATTTTTGACATTTTCTCAATCTGTTTGCCGCTCTTAATGACACTTTCTTCGTACAGGTTCATTTTTTGTTTGGTAAGGAGGTATTCGGTTCTAAGTTGGTTGTCCTTGCTGATTCTAGAAAACATTACGCTGTAAATTATTGCTATTGCAATAGTAATCAGAATTATAATTAATATTATAGATAATAGCTCAACATCATTATCTTTTATAGTAATAACAGATATACAGGAAGTTATTAAAACTATGAACATTATAGGAATAATGATAAATGATATAACATCTGTACAATTTATGATATATTTCTTTTTTGCTGCCTTTTTAACAAGAGCATAAAAAATCAATAAATCTAAAAAATGAGATAATAAAATAATAACAAGCTTAAACATTCCGTTAGTTTCAATGAGCATAATAGGCTGTTGGTAAATTACAACAAAAATAAAGTAAATAGGAATTAAAGCTATTAGTGCTGAACATCCATTAATAACTAAAAGCGATAATGGCATAATTAACATTATCAAAATATTATCTTTAAAAAATGTTATGCAATAAAAGAAAAATGATAAAGTATATAATATATAATCGACAGCAAATTTGTAAGGTTTAATTTCCATTGTATCATTTTGATGAAAAGTTGTCAGCACAAGAATCAAAAAAATTAAAAAAGAAAATGAAATGTATGCAATTGTTGTAGTTTTTTTGCTATACTTTGGTTCAAATATAAGTGTCAAAGTTCCTACAAACAAAAAACCTTCAAATAAATCTGTGAATAAATCCAGTAAATCTTCTGCCGTTAATATCATACAGTCACCTCTTGATGTGGTTTCAATAGCACAGTGACAATAAATTCGTTGTTTTTTTCTTTGTAAGAAACATTTCCGTTATATTTTTCACAAATTTCCTTTACAATATTTGTACCCTTGCCGTGATTTTCCTTGTCGGATTTACTTGTTTGCAGAGCTGAATTATTATCAAGCACAGAATTACTTATCTTATTTTTACATACAATAGCCGAATAATCATTAGCTTTAGTTATTTTAAGCGACATAATTCTCTGCTCTCTGGGCTGAGTTTTGAGATACTCAATTGCATTGTCGCAAATATTTCCTATAACCGAAATGATATCGGAGTTACCCGAAAATTCATGAAGAAAGTCTAAAATTTCAACCTTAAAGTCAATATTTTCACTTTCTGCTTTATCAAGTTCAACATTAACTATTGCATTAAGTAAAATATTTTCCGTGTTGACAGGGGTATAAACTCTTTGTAAATTATCCGACATCTCTGTGCAAAGTTTTTTGGCATCTTCATATTTTTTATCATTTATAAGATTGCCGATGCTCAGAAGATAATTCTTTATATCGTGTTTGATTTTCGACATTTTTTCAATCTGTTTGCCGCTCTTAATGACACTTTCTTCGTACAGATTCATTTTCTGTTGGGTCAAAAGATAATCGGTTTTAAGCTGGTTATCCTTGCTGATTCTCGAAAACATTACACCGTAAATTATTGCTATTGCAATAGTAATTAAACTCATAATGAATAGTATAATCAATAATTCTATATCATTATTTCTTACTTCTAATATATTTATGCAACATAATATTAATATTATACTCATCAAAGGAATAACGACAAAAGTCATAAAATCTGTTTGTTTTATAAAATACTTCTTTTTTGAGGTTATTTTAATCAATTTCCAGAATATCAATACATCTATAATATGTGCTGCTACAATTAAAACTACTCTAAATATTACAGTTTTTTGAATTTCCGAAAAATCCTGTTGCCAAAGAATACCAAATACCGCATATTCAAAAATAACACATATTAATGCTGAAATACAGTTTATTACAAAAAGAATAATTGTTGCAATAAACATAATAATTTTTTTACCGTGAAAAAATATTAAACAGTAAATGAAAAAGCAGGAAATATACAGCACATAATCAACAAAAACTTTAGGTATGTCCACTTCCATAGTGTTTTTGTGAAACGTAGTTATTACAATAACCACGAACATTGTGAGTGATTCTGTTATGTATGCAATGGTTGTGATTTTTTTGCTGTATTTTGGCTCAAACATAAGCGTCAGAACACCCGTAAACAAGAAACCTTCTAATAAATCGGTAAATAAATCAATAAAGTCAACTGCCGTTAATGCCATAAAATCCCTCCTTAAAGTGTATCGGAAATATACTTAAAGTAATCTTCCGATATTTGCTTCTTAAACGGTCCGCTTATGGGCAGAGTGATTCCGCATTCAAGCGTTAATTCATCTTTGGAAAATTCTATAATTTTATCAATCTTTACCAGACAGCATTTAGCAATTTGACCAAAACCGTAATCAGAAAGCTTTTTGCGATGAATCTCAACCTTGGAACGTTCCCGATATTCTCCGCCGTCAATCATATGAAAAACCGTATAGTTACCCTCACGGTCAATGTAACAAATGTTATCAATGTTGATGTGAACATAACGTCCCGAATCCTTGACCGAATAGCGGTTTGAGGTTTGAGTTTTTCGATTCATTTCTTTCATGAGCAGTGTAAAAACGTCCGAAAGCTCCGAATCGACTTTTCTTTTCCTTATAAAGTAGAGCGGACGTTTTTTCTGAGCGTCCCAGACAAGATTATCGTGGCTTGTGATGAAAACTATGTAGGGTGTTTTCACCTCGTCACTTTTCTCATTTATCTTATCGGCAACGGTAAAACCATTGATTTTCGGCATATCTATATCCAGAAATATTATATCATACTCAAGGTAGCATTCTAAAATTTCACGTCCCGATGTGAAATTATCTGTAGTGAATTCAATATTATTGGATAAACAAAATGTTTTTAAAATATGATTAAATTCGTTAATAAAGTTATTGTCATCGTCACATATAGCAATTTTCATACATATATCTCCTAATATAAAAAATACTAAAAACTGCATTTCCCGATTGCAGCTTTAAAAATCACACATATTAATATAATACCACAAATAACGGTACTGTAAAATTCTTTAAAAGAAATATAAATAGTATTTTGATGTAATTTGTTGTTTTCTAAAGAAAATATAATATTATGATACATAATTATTAATTTCAAAATAACAAAAGATGTTCTATTTCTTCACACTAACGCATATATTTAACATAGACACAAACGGAGTGATAATATGGACAAAACTTTGGAGAATGTTTTTAAATGTTTTGATAAAGATTTTTACACTGTAATGAAAAATATTAAAGCCAATATCAACGAAGTTAGAATACGAAGTGACAAGCCTGTTGTTCTATACATAAAAAATAAACCATATTTCATTTTGAAAAACAGTGATATAATTCCTCTTGAAAAATTGGGAACAACAAATAATTACGTTATTGTAACATTCGCTTCGTTGAAAAATGCCTTTGCCGGACTTTGCGAATATTCGATTTATAAACACCAGAATGACATAAACAACGGATTTATTACAGTTCGTGGCGGTCATCGAATAGGAATTTGCGGAACGGCGGTGAATAATACTAACAATATTAAATCGGTTATAGACATTACGAGTATGAATATCAGAATAGCAAGGCAATACATAGGCTGCTCGGAAATATTTCTTAAAAGTATTAACATTAAAAAAGGTGTTTTAATTTGCGGAGTACCGTCCACGGGAAAGACTACGCTGCTTCGTGATTTGTCAAGGACTTTATCGGAAAATTATTATGAAAAAGTTTCGGTAATAGATGAACGGTCGGAAATTTCGTCTACATTCAATGGGAAAAGTATCTTTGATATGGGTTTATGTGATGTGTATTGTAATTATCCTAAAAGTAAAGCTATAATTCAGGCTATACGTACTATGTCCCCAAATCTGATAGTTTGTGATGAACTTACAGGCGATGACATTGAGAGTGTAATTTATACAATAAATTATGGTGTGAAATTAATTGCTACGGTACATTGTGATAATTTGAATAATGCATTGAAAAATCCGTCAATTTTAAGTTTATTGAAAACTCGTGCATTTGGTGAGATAGTATTTTTGGAAAGCAAATCATTCTGTAAAATTGATAAGATTTACAACTTGGAGGATATAGAGTTTGATTAAATATATCGGATTATTATTTATTTTTGTAACATCTGTATTGATAGGATTTTCACTCAACGAAAGATTAAATGACAAAATTAAAATTTTAAAATCAATAAAATCATTGCTGCAACAATTTAAAATTGAAATAACTTATCAAATGCCGACATTGACACAACTTTTCTCTGAATGTACTGATTATAACATATCTCAGCTAACAAATAACATTTCCGAAAATTTAAAGAACGGTTTAACCTCTGAAAAAAGTATCATAAATGGGATAGAGTGTTCATCTTGTGTGAGTGTTTTATCTAAAGAAGAAAAATATTTTATAACCGATGTACTTTCAAAACTGGGAACAAGTGATACAGACGGACAGATTTCTCTTCTTGAAAATGCAGTTGAACGAATTGATTATTACATAGAAAATGCGATTGAGGATAAACGAAAAAATTCAAAGGTTTATATGACAGCTTCAATTTATATTGGACTTGTTATAATAATAGTTTTATTGTAATATAAAAGAAAGGATAAGTAAAAATGGATATAGATTTGTTGTTTAAAATTGCTGCAATAGGTATAATAGTTGCGGTACTGAATCAAGTTTTGTCGAGAGCCGGAAGAGATGACCAAGCTATGATGACTGCACTTGTAGGACTTATTCTTGTACTTACAATGGTTGTTCAGCAGGTAAGTTCGTTGTTCACAACTGTTAAATCTTTGTTTGGATTGTGATAATTATGGATATTATTTCTGTATGTGTGTTGGGAATTTTTGCGGTGCTTGGGAGCGTTGCAATAAAAAAATATAACGGTGAGATTGCGGCATTGATAATTATTTCGGCAATAACATTGATTTGCTTCATGGTTTTACCGATGTTAAGTCAAATTTTTGATTCGGTCAACGACTTGACGTCTAGTGCTAATATCAATAATAACTATATTTCTATTTTAATAAAATCTCTGGGTATTTGTTACGTGACTCAAATTTCTGTTGATATATGCAAAGAGAACGGGAGCGGCTCAATTGCCTCACAAATCGAGATTGCCGGTAAACTGATAATTCTGCTTCTTGCAGTTCCGCTCTATGGTGATTTGATTGAGATGATTTACGACTTTTTAAGTGCAAAATAACTATTGAATGTTTTCAAAAAATTTACATTAAAGGGTCGAATCTGTGCTATAATATAGTAGGCGGTGATATTATGAACGGGAAATCCAACTGCGATTACTGCGTAAATTACTCTTACAACGAAGAATACGAATGTTACGAATGTACAGTGAACCTTGATGAAGACGAATACTATAGGTTCATTCAGGGTCAATTTAAAAGCTGTCCATATTTTCGTATGGGTGATGAATATAAAATAGTGCAAAAACAAAATTGATGTCAGGAATATTTAATTATGTATAATAAAATGTATAATAAATTAGGTATATGCGATGAAGTTATAAACTTTGGAAATAAAATACTTAACGAACTTAAAGAAAGATTTGAAGAAATAGACGAAACGGCAGAATATAATCAGCTTAAAGTTATTTCGGCTATGCAGGAAAACAGGGTAAATGCCACGTGTTTTGCGGCTACTACCGGCTACGGCTATGACGATGTAGGAAGAGATAACCTTGAAAAGGTTTATGCGTCATGTTTCGGCACGGAAGCGGCTCTTGTCCGTCCTCAGATAACCTGCGGTACACACGCTTTGGCAGTGGCACTTTCTGCGATTTTACGCCCCGGAGATGAACTGCTTTCACCTGTAGGCAAGCCGTATGATACTCTTGAAGAGGTTATCGGTATTCGTGAATCGAAATGTTCCTTAAAGGAATTCGGTATTACATATTCACAGGTTGATTTGCTCGAAGACGGTACTTTTGACTATGACAGTATTAAATCAGCCATTAACAGCAAAACAAAAATGGTAACTATACAACGTTCAAAAGGTTATCAGACACGTCCTACATTTTCCGTAACTCAAATTGGTGAGCTTATAACTTTTGTGAAATCTATTAAACCGGATATAATTTGTATGGTTGATAATTGCTACGGGGAATTTGTTGAAAAAATTGAGCCGTCAAATGTAGGTGCGGATATGATAGTAGGCTCGCTTATTAAGAATCCCGGCGGTGGACTTGCTCCGATTGGCGGCTATATCTGCGGAACGGCAGATTGTGTGGAAAAGTGTGCCTACAGGCTCAGTGCTCCGGGCTTGGGGCAGGAAGTAGGTGCAAATCTCGGCATTATGCCGTCGTTCTATCAGGGATTTTTTATGTCGCCGACTGTAGTAGCAGGTGCGTTGAAAGGTGCAATTTTTGCAAGCCGCTGTTATGAGAAGCTGGGTGTTAAGGTTGTTCCGAATTCGACAGAGAGCCGTCACGATATAATTCAGGCGGTGGAGCTGGGTTCAAAAGAACGTATGGTTGCATTCTGCAAGGGTATTCAGGCGGCTGCTCCTGTTGACAGCTACGTTACTCCCGAGCCGTGGGCAATGCCCGGCTATGATTCGGAGGTAATTATGGCGGCAGGTGCATTTGTTCAGGGGTCGTCAATAGAACTAAGTGCGGACGGACCTGTTCGTGAACCGTATGCGGTGTATTTTCAGGGCGGCTTGACTTGGTATCATGCGAAACTCGGTATATTGATGTCGGTTCAGAAATTGTATGATGCCGATTTAATTGATAAAAATTTGCTTAAATAAATTTCACACAAAAGGGAGAAAGGAAACTTTCTCTCTTTTTTTAGTTCAAATTTTTGTGCAATATCACTTAATATTTGGGGTAAAAATTGTAATTGAGAATTATCTATTATTTATTTACAAAATCATTGTTTTGTGATAAAATAAAACTATATATTTTAGTACTAGGAGGATATTTATGGTTAAAAAATTGTTGAGCCTGATACTGTCGGCGTTGATAGCAGTATCTTGCTTTCCGATTGCTTCTCAGGCGGCGGAAACCGATGATTATGCAAGCGGTGCAAGTACAGTATCAATCAATGCGGCAGCCGGCGATGTAATTAGCGTTATTGTGTCAATTGATGCCGCAAGTAATGTTCAGGGAATTTTGTTAGATCTTGATAAAGCTTATTCAAATTTCTTGTATACAGGCTATGAGGCTATTGACAGCAATGTAGAAAATGCGGCTGTTGAGGTGAATTCCAGTCCCGTCGGCTATACATACACCGATATTATGGCGGCTATACGTTTTAAAGACGGAGGAGTTACGTTTAATCAAAAGACGGATCTCATTAAATTTAATTTCAGAACGGTTCGTGCAGCAACAAATTTTACGTACGGCTTAACTGTAAAAGAATTTTATGATAAAGACTTGAAAGATATTTCAGCGAATAAAATATCAATCAGATATGTTAATGCGTCCGATGCTGTGAAAACACTTTCGTCTATTAAAGTAACATCACCTAATAAAACTACATATTATGTCGGTGAAACGTTTGATAAAACAGGTATAGTTGTTAATGCTGTTTACAGTGACGGTTCTTCCGAAGATGTTACAAGCTCGGCTACAGTTTCATCTCCTTCTTTAAGTTCGGCAGGCACAAAAACCGTAACGGTTTCATATACTGAAAACAATGTTACTAAAACAGCCACTTTTTCCGTAACGGTTAAAGCGGTTGAGCTTTCAAGTATTGCGGTTACGGCAAAACCAACTACAACTACGTATTATGTAGGACAATCCTTAAATACTGCCGGTATGAAAATTACAGCAACATACACTAACGGAACAACAGCAGATGTTACAAACAGTGTGAAAACTTCCGGTTTTGACAGCTCAACAGCAGGCACAAAAACCGTAACAGTTTTTTACACAGAGGGCAGTATTACCAGAACAGCAAGCTTTTCCGTAACTATTAAAGCAATCGAGCTTTCAAGCATTGCAGTTACAACAAAGCCGACCACTACTACATATTATGTAGGTCAAAGTTTTAATTCTTCCGGTATGAAGATTACGGCAACATACAATAACGGTACGACAAAAGATGTTACAAGCAGTGTAAAAACTACAGGCTTTGACAGCTCTACAGCAGGTACAAAAACTATAACAGTATCATATACCGAAAATGGAATTACTAAAACAACAGGTTTTTCTGTAACAATTTTAGCTAAGACAGTTACAAGTCTTACAGTTACAGCACCCACAAAAACAACATATTATGTTGGAGATAGCTTTGATAAAAGCGGATTGGTTGTTAATGCAACATATAACGACAACTCAACCGTAGACGTTACGAACAGTGCAAGTTTTAGCGGATTTGACAGCAAAACAATCGGTGAGAAAACTATAACGGTATCATACGGAGGAAAAACTGCAACATTTAAAGTAAATGTTATAGCAGTTCCAATTTCAAGTATTTCTCTTAATACAACAAACGCTAAAACTCAGTATTATGTAGGCGATACATTTGATAAAACGGGTATAGTTGTTACAGCAAAATATGACAACGGCACAACAGCTGATGTTACAAGTTCTGCAACATTCAGCGGCTTTAGCAGTACCGCAACAGGCAATAAAACCGTAACAGCATCATACAGCGGTAAGACTGCAACCTTTACGGTTAATGTAGCGGCAGGTCTTACAAATACTTCAACCGTAAATTCAACAAGTATTAAAATTGGAGAAACCGCAACAGTAACAGGCAAAGCAAGCGGCGGCTCGGGCGGATATTTGTACGCTTTTTATTACAGATTAAAAGATACTACAGCTTGGACTACAAAGGGAACTCCATATGCAGCTAATGTTACTACCATGTCGTTCTCACCTGTAAATCAGGGTACATATGAAATCAAAGTTGATGTTAAAGACAGTGTAGGTCATACAGATACCAAAATTTTGACATTAAATGTAGGATATTCAAATATTACAAATAACTCTACAATCAGCTATAAATCAAGCGGCAGTGAAGCCATAGAAAGCAGTCAGGTCTGTGTAGGTGATACAATCACTCTCACAGGTAAAGCCTCGGGCGGTTCGGGCAGCTATAAGTATACATATGCTTACAGTGACAGTACAAACTCCGACAAAGCAAGCAAAACAACAACGGACACCTCCTATAGCTTTAAACCTCAAAAAACAGGAAAATATACAATCACTGTAACAGCAGAAGACAGCAGCAGTTCAAACGAAATAGATTCTGCTGCCAAAACATTCACAGTTACCGTTAATTCGGCTCTTGTAAATAATTCAACATTGGATGCAGCACAGTATTATGTTGGAGATACCGTTAAAATTAACGGTTCGGCAGGAAGCGGTACATCTCCGTATACATATACATATAAGTATAAGAAAAGTTCGGCAACAAGCTGGTCTACAATCTCCGACGGCACAGCGTCGTTCAAGGCAGCCGAAGCAACAACTTATGATGTACAGGTAACCGTTACAGATAAAAACAAAAGAACAGCAGTAAAAACAATTGAAAAGGTTAATGTTTCAGACACATTGAAAAATCTTTCGACAATAAATAAAACTGCGGTTCAAATCGGTAAAACCTTTAAAGTAACCGGTAAAGCAGAGGGCGGTGCAGCACCTTATACATATGCGTTCTACTATAAGAAGCCCGGTGAAACAACATGGACATTAAAGAGTGATTTCGGCAAAGCAACAACTGTAGAAATGACACCTTCAAAGGAAGGTACTTATAAAATCAAAGTAGTAGCAAAAGACAGCTATAAGGCAGAAGTATCAAAAGAAAATATTTCTGTTGACGTTAAGAAAGTTCTTAAGAATAATTCCACTGTAACCCCAAACCCGGTACAGGTTGGTAAAGAGGTTAATATTACAGGTGCAGCAAGTGACGGCGTATTGTTAAACGGTAACGCATATTCTTACTCTTTCTACTACAAAGAACCCGATTCGGAAACATCGCACTTAATCCAAAATTACGGAAAGGGAACAACAGCAAAATTCACCCCGAAAATTGTTGGTGAATATACAGTTATTGTCAATGTTACGGACAGCAATCTCACAAAGGCAACCAAGGAAATAAAGCTTACCGTTAATGAAGAATTGAAAAATAATACCACAGTAAACTATACTACAGTTCAGACAGGTATACCGGTTAAGTTTACAGGTTCTGCAACAGGCGGTGTAGGTACTAAAACTTATAATTACTCCTACAGAAAGACCACCGAAACAGAATTGACTACTTTCCGTGATTACTCAACAACTAAAAATGCAAGCATTACATTTAACGAAACCGGAACATACAAAGTTGTGGTAAGCGTAAAGGATAAGAACAATACAATTGTTACAAAGACCTTTACAATCTATGTTAAAAATCCTTTGACAAATACTTCAAAAGCAAATTATTC
This sequence comes from uncultured Ruminococcus sp., assembly GCA_902801245.1. GTDB lineage: Bacteria > Bacillota > Clostridia > Oscillospirales > Acutalibacteraceae > RUG592. Next base: position 19,226 of record CADCHW010000005.1, on the reverse strand, counting down.
AACAGTTCAGAAAGATTCTACTGTTAAAATAACAGGTTCTGCAACAGGCGGAGTAGGCGGAAATGAGTATGAATTCTCTTATCTCAAGCCGGGTGCTGAAAAATGGGTAGTTAAAAGTGCTTACGGTGTTGCTTCTGCCATTGATTTCACACCTTCGTCCGTTGGTGAGTATCAGGTAAAAGTGAAGGTTAAGGATAATTACGGTACTGTAGCTGAGAAAATATTGACAATCGATGTTACCGAGAAACTTAAGAATACCTCAACGGTTAGCAGCACATCTGTTCAGAAAGATCAGACTGTTACAATTACAGGTTCTGCAACAGGCGGAGTAGGCGGAAATCAGTATGAGATTTCTTACCTGAAGCCCGGAGCTACAGAGTGGGTTGTTAAGAGTGCATACGGAAAAGCAACTTCTGTAAATATGACACTCGGAACAGTTGGTACATACAAAATCAAGGTTAATGTAAAAGACAAAAATTCAACAGTGGCTGAGAAAGAATTCTCAATTGTTGTTTCCGAAAAATTGAAGAATAATTCAACAGTCAGCAGCCAACTGATTGTAAAAGATCAGACCATAACATTGACAGGTGCTGCATCGGGCGGAAAGGGAAGTTATTCCTATGAGTTCTCCTATTTGAAACCCGAAACTGATAAATGGGTTGTCAAGAGTGCATACGGCAAAGCAACATCTGTAAAGAGTGCATACGGCAAAGCAACATCTGTAAATATGACACTCGGTACAGTAGGAACATATAAGATTAAGGTAAGCGTAAAGGACAGCAGCGGAACAATAGCAACTAAGGAATTTTCAATCGTTGTTAATGAGAAATTGAAGAATGTTTCAACAGTAAGCAGCACATCAGTTCAAACAGGAACTAAAGTAACAATTGACGGTTTGGCAACAGGCGGCACAGGCGATTATGTTTATTCGTTCTCGTATAAGAAACCCTATTCTGCAAACTGGACAGTCAAGAGTTCCTACGATAAGAAAGCAACATCTGTAGAATTACAGCCTACTTCCGTTGGTACATATCAGGTTCTTGTAAAAGTTAAAGACAGCAACGGAACAGAAGTTGAAAAGATACTTGAAATTAACGTTTATTCTAAGTTGACAAATACCTCCACCGTAAGCAGTGAGGAAACTAAAGTAGGTACTGCTGTAAAAGTAACAGGTTCTGCAACAGGCGGTACGGGAAAATATTCTTATCAGTTCTCCTATAAGAAGCCCGGCGATACAGAATGGAATATAAAGAACGATTTCGGAAAGACAACTTCCACTACTATTACACCGTCAAAGACAGGTGTATATCAGGTTCAGATTATTGTTAAGGACGCAAGCGAAAAAATATCAGCAAAGATTTACAATATAACTGTAAATTCAAATGCAAACGATTTTGAAAGTCAAGTAGTTTCACTTGTTAATGCAGAGCGTGCGAAAGTCGGATTGTCTGCTTTGAAAGTCAATACAGATGCGGCGAAGCTTGCAGCAATGAAAGCACAGGATATGCACGACAATAATTATTTCGACCATATTTCACCTACCTACGGTTCTCCTGGCGATATGCTGCATACCTACGGCGTAAGCTATATGTCAGCAGGCGAAAATATAGCAAAAGGTCAGCAGTCACCGGAAGAAGTAGTTACTGCATGGATGAATTCCGAAGGACACAGAGCTAACATTCTTAGTGACAAATTCACGGAAATTGGTGTTGGTTATGTTTCCGACGGTAATTACTGGGTACAGATATTTATAGGTTAATTTATAGCTTATTATAAGCAGTGAAAGAAAGGAGTGTTTGACAGCGTTAAAACTGTCAGGCACTCCGTGTCACAATATTACAAATTTAGGGGAGTGAGTGTATTGAAGATTACGTTTTTAGGTGCAGCACACGAAGTAACGGGTTCGTGTACTTTAATTGAAACAGGTAACTTGAAATTTCTTGTTGACTGTGGAATGGAGCAGGGAATAGACATCTACGAAAATTGTGAGCTGCCTGTTTCTCCGGGTGAGATTGATTTTGTACTGCTCACTCACGCTCATATTGACCATTCGGGTAAACTGCCGCTTCTTGCTTCCCAAGGTTTCAACGGCAAAATTTACACAACCGTTGCAACAACCAAGCTGTGCGGCATTATGCTGATTGATTCCGCACACATTCAGGAAATGGAGGCAGAGTGGAAGAACAGAAAATCAAAACGTTCGGGAGGTCAGTTTTATTCACCGATGTATACGGCTAAAGATGCCGGAGATTGTATGAAGCTTTTCAAACCTTGCAGTTACAATAAGGATATTAAAATTGCCGACGGTGTGACAGTGAAGTTTATCGACGCAGGTCATCTTCTGGGTTCAGCGTCTATTGAGGTGAAAATCACCGAGGGCGATGTGACCAAAACCGTTCTTTTCTCGGGCGATTTGGGCAACGTAAGCCGTCCGTTAATAAAAGACCCTCAAAAGCCGGAGTATGCGGATTTTGTCATTATCGAATCAACCTACGGCAACAGACTTCACGGAGTACGTCCCGATTATGCCGGACAGCTTACGAGGATTATTTATCAGACCTTTGAACGTGGCGGCAACGTTGTAATTCCGTCGTTTGCGGTCGGCAGAACTCAGGAAATGCTTTATCTTATCAGAGAAATCAAAGAACAGGGACTTCTCAGAAAGTTCGGTAATTTTCCTGTCTGGGTTGACAGTCCGCTTGCAGTCGAAGCAACCGAAATTTACAGCGAGGATATGTACGACTACTGCGACGAGGAAACTCTCAGACTTTTAAAAGCAGGAATTGACCCTATCAAGTTTTCAAATCTTAATCTGTCAATCACAAGTGAGGATTCCGTTGCAATCAACAATGACCCTACTCCGAAAGTTATCATTTCCGCAAGCGGTATGTGTGAAGCAGGACGTATTCGTCATCATTTGAAACATAATCTGTGGCGGTCAGATTCGACAATTCTTTTTGTAGGCTATCAAGCAGAGGGCACGCTCGGACGTACACTTCTTGAGGGTGCGAAAACCGTGAAGCTTTTCGGCGAGGAAATAGCCGTCAATGCAGCTATAGAAACTATGGAGGGAATAAGCGGTCATGCGGATATGAATATGCTCCTTGAATGGCTGAACAGTCTGAAAAACCGCCCCGAAATGGTTTTTGTGAATCACGGCAACGATACGGTTTGTGATGAATTTGCACAAACCATCGTAAGAAAACTGACTATTCCGGCAACAGCTCCGTATAACGGTGCAAGTTATGATTTGGCTGAGTACAAATGTCTTAGCTTTGGAAATACTGTCAGACTGAAAACAAAGGTCAACAAGAAATCAAAGGCAGTATTTGAAAGACTTCTCAGGGCAGGGCAAAGGTTGCTCGAAGTTATCGAACAGAACAAAGGCTGTGCAAACAAAGACCTTGCAAAATTCACCGACCAAATCAACGAACTTTGCAATAAGTGGGAACGTAAGCAGTAATCGGAGTTTGTGCGTTGGTTATGGTGGATAAGTTATTTTAAAAAATATCACCAAGTATGTGCATATATTAATGATATTACGCACATACTTGGTGTTTTTGTTGTCGAATATTACGATGCGGTTTTAATCTGCAATCTCAGCTTGTCGGAAATCATTGCGATAAATTCGCTGTTGGTCGGCTTTCCTCTGCCGGTGTGAATAGTGTAGCCGAAGTAAGAGTTGAGAATATCCATATCACCTCTGTCCCAGGCAACCTCAATTGCGTGACGAATTGCACGTTCAACTCTCGAAGAAGTCGTTTCATACTTCTTCGCAACAGAGGGGTAAAGCTTCTTCGTAACAGCATTGATAATCTCGGGTGTTTCTACCGACATAATAATCGAATCACGAAGATAATGATAACCCTTGATATGCGCAGGTACGCCAATCTGGTGCAGAATCTGCGTCACCTTAACTTCCATAGTCGCCGAATTGTCCACCACAACAGCAGGCGGAATAGGTCTGACCTTGTTCCTCTTAGTCTTGTAAAGCTCCGCAATGCTTACGGCAAGACTGCTTGTTCTGTACGGCTTCAAAACAAAGTACGAGCCGCCGCAGTTCATAACCTCTTTCTGTAAAACATCACTGTCGAACGACGAAGCAACAATGAAAAGCGGGTTATGTTCCAGCTTCATACTCTTGAATGCCTTCAAAACTCCGATTGCATCAACTCTTGTCATAAACATATCAAGTATTACGACATCGGGCTTCTGTCTTTCAATCTCTTCAAGAACGGTATTACCGTCCTTAATGCAAAAGCTTACGTCGATTCCGTTGGAACTGAATGCTCCGATTTCATCAGCAGTAAATGCTGTGCTTTCCTCTGTTATCAACAACTTAATCTGATTTTCCATAAATTTGTTCCTCCATTTTGTTTTTAAGTGGTTTGTTGTAAATATATTACCATAAATTGGTAAAAATAGCAAGAGTTTCTTGATGATAATTTCGTCATTTTCGGTTACAATATAGTAATAATTAAAATCTTAATTTAGTTTTTTATCTATTTCATCAAACATATTTTGAGCGAATATACCATAACCCTTTGCGGAATTTGTTATTAAAACGTGAGTTACCGCACCTACAAGTTTACCGTTTTGTAATATCGGACTGCCGCTCATTCCCTGTACAATTCCCCCTGTTTTTTCGAGAAGTCTGTTATCTGTTGCCACTATTTGTAGGTTTTTTGTTTTATTTTTTTCGTCATAGTTTACACTCGTGATTTCAATGCTGTAATATTTAGGTTCGCCGTCGTCAAGCGTGCATAAAATTTGTGCTTCGCCTTTGCGGATATCTTGAATATTTGCTATCTCAATAGGCTCAAAATAAGAAGTGGGATTGTCCAGAATGCCGTAAAGTCCGGTTTCGTTGTTGAGTAAGGCTCTGCCGCTTGTTTCGTCGCTTGCAAAGTAGCCGTTAATGATTCCGGGTGAACCGTTTGTGCCTTTTGTAATGGTACTGATTTTCGCCTGCGTGATTTCGGCACTGTCAAGCGGAAGAAGCTCGCCTGTGTCGCTGTCGCATATTCCGTGACCCAGTGCGGCGAATTTGTTAGTTTGGGGGTCGTAGAAAGTCATCGTACCCAAACCGGCACAGCTGTCACGAATCCAAAGTCCGACCCTGTATTCTCCGTCCGACTGTACCGGAGTAATAACGGTGTGAAAGATTTCCCCTTGACGTTCGCATTCTATATTAAGACTTCCGCCGCCGCTTGCTGTTATCTCGGTTTGCATATCTTCACAGCTTGTCATATCCTTGCCGTTAATCTTTAAAATTGTATCTCCGGAACGAAGTCCGCATTCCGCACCGGGGTTCACGGTTTTAAAACCCAACTCGATATTGTTGCAGTTTATAACGCTGATACCCTTTGTGTAAAATTTAATTCCGAAAAGATTGCCGCACGGAACTACAAATCTTTTTTCGACAGTGTGAACATTTACTTCTTTTATGGGGATAATATTCAAAAGAGTTAAATTTTTAATCTGCGAATTTTCGCCCATATCCGCATTAGCCTTTATTTCTTTTATGGATTGATTATTAGGCGAAATTGTGATAGAATATTTATAAGAAATATTTTCATTTCCGTAAACCGTAATATCATCGGGAAAGGATTTAATACATTTTTCGCAAACTCCGAAAATTCCACAGCAAACAACAGCTAGAATTATAGATATACATTTTATAGCTTGCGAACAACGCACATTTAACTTTTTATTAATCATACATTCACCTCCTTTTTTTCTCACGTGAAGCAAGTCCTTTTTATCCTTAATTTACGAACCCGACCAAGCGGACAACGTCCGCATGAAGTACGTGAAGATAGCCCTTTTTATCCTTAATTCACGAACCCGACCAAAAATTAATTTTTACAATAGAGTATCGGTTGGGTACTCAAAGCTAAAATTTTAAAAGCTGTTTTACGTGTGAAAAAACGTGCTGCCCGTCGCCGCCGGACTACAAAATTATTTTTTCACATTTGAAAGATTCTAATTTGGTAAATCGAACGGCGGAAAATTAATTTGGCAGTAATAGCGGCAAAACCTTGATTAATAGCGGTATTTTGCTTAAAAAATCCTTTTTTACATATAAATTAATTATTAAATACAGGTGCAAAATGGATAATATTAATATATCGGGTCTTAGTGAGGAAGAAGCGGCTAAAAGACTTAAGCTCACTAAGCACGGACGTAAAAATAAATCAACCACAAAATCATATAAACATATTTTCTTTGAAAATATATTTTCACTTTTTAACTTTATAAATGCAGCTATAGCAGTAGTTTTGCTGGAAGTCGGTTCTGTTAAAAATTGTCTTTTTATGCTTGTTGTAATCTGCAATACATTTATAGGTATAATTCAGGAGATACGTTCAAAACGTGTGATTGATAAGCTTTCTATAGTAAATCAGTCCGAAGTCACAGTTATTCGTTCCGGTAAAAGCCGAAGTGTTGATATAAACGAGCTTGTAAAAGATGATATAATTGAACTGAAAAGCGGCTGTCAAATACCTAACGATTGTATTATTGTAAACGGGAACTGTGAAGTGAACGAATCTCTCGTGACGGGCGAATCCGACTCCGTTTTCAAACCAGAGGGCGAAAAGCTGTTGTCGGGAAGCTTTGTTGTAAGCGGAAATTGTCTTTGTAAAATTGTGGGGGTAGGCAGTGAGAATTATGCCGATTCACTTCTCGGGCAGATTAAATACGTCAAAAAGTCAAGCTCAGAGATAGTTGACGTTATCAGAAAAATTATAGTTGTGATTAGTATTATCATCATTCCTTTTGGGGCATTACTTTTCTATAATCAATATACTCTTTCTCACAGTACTTTAAAAGAAGCTGTAGAAAGCTCGGCGGCGGCACTTATTGGAATGATTCCCGAGGGTCTTGTTTTACTTATAACCACTGTTTTTGCTATGGGCATTATACGTCTTTCAAAGAGAAATGTTTTATCTCAGGATTTATATTCCCTTGAAACATTGGCGAGAGCAGATGTATTGTGTCTTGATAAAACAGGAACTGTCACTACAGGTGAGATGAACCTTGAAAAAACGGTTGCGGTAAACGAAAATAACGAGGAGCTTAACAACCTTATAAGAGTGATTGCCAACAACTCCGAGGACGGCAATGCAACAATTACGGCGATTAAAAATTATTGTTCCGAAAACATTAACTGTACCGTAACTAAAAAAATTCCGTTTTCTTCCGACAGAAAATGGTCGGCAATTTGTACAAATGAGTTTCATAATGTCATAATGGGTTCGGCTGAGATGATTTTCAAATCGGGTGCGGACTATTCGGCTTTGAGCAGTGACGATTTGGAGAAGTACAGAGTTATTGCAGTTGCCGTAACAAACAGTGATATTAACGATTTTAATTTACCTGATGATATAGAGTTAAAGGGTTTTGTGCTGATGTCGGAAAAGGTTAGGGAAAGTGTTGCGGATACTTTTAAATATTTTGAACAGGAAGATGTTACGCTGAAAATTATTTCGGGAGATAACCCTGTCACAGTTCAAAAGCTTTGCGGTTCGGTTTTTAACAAAGACTGTGGCTGTGTTGATATGTCAACAGTGAGTGACGAGGATATCCCGAACATTGTCGAGGAAAATAAAATCTTCGGACGTGCCACACCTACACAGAAAAAGCTGATAGTTTCCGCACTGAAAAACAAAGGGCATACTGTAGGAATGGTCGGTGACGGTGTAAATGATGTTCTTGCACTGAAAGAGAGTGACTGTTCAATTGCCCTTGCAAACGGAAGTGCCGCCACAAGAAGTATATCGAGGCTTGTACTTCTTGATTCGGATTTCAGTTCACTGCCGCAGGTTGTCAGCGAGGGAAGACGTTCCATAAACAACCTGCAAAACAGTGCGTCACTGTTCCTTGCAAAAACAATTTTTTCGGCAGTTATGACATTGATATTTATGTTTATAAATTATCCTTATCCGTTTGAACCAATTCAAATGACATTAGTAAGTTGTCTTACAATTGGATTTCCGTCCTTTGTACTGTCATTCCTGAAAAACAACAAACGAATAAGCGGAAGCTTTTTAAAGACTGTGATAAAAAATTCCGTGCCTGCCGCTGTTACGAATATTGCCGCAGTACTGACGATAGTGCTATTGTCAGAAACAGTCAAATTTGACAGCCTTGAAGTTTCATCATTATGTGTGACGGCACTTGCAGTGACGGGGATAATGCTGATAATAAAGATTTACAAGCCGCTCACACCGCTGAGGATATTTGTAATAACAGTGTCGATAAGCGGATTTGTGCTTGCGTTCAGTTTCTTTTCGGGATTTTTCGGACTGACATCGGTATTGACTTATATAGATGTATATATGATAATCACGGCAATATCCGCTGCAATAGTACTTTGGGTATTGATGTATTTATTTTCAAAAACGGACAACGGTGGGTAACACCCACAGAAGAGGGTAGAAGGTGGCGGACAACGTCCGCAGGAGAGGGTCGAAGGTGCGACATTTTCTATAGTCAAACTTTTGTTACACTTATTTTACTTTGGTTTGTAAACGGTAGTGTTACCCCAAAAAAATATTGATGTAATTGTTGTTTTTTAAAATAAAGTTGGTCTAAAACTGCCGCATTAGATTACGGAAAACTTTCTTTATGTATTTCTTGCGGACGTTGTCTGCCGGTCGGGTTCGTGAAGTTGTTAATTAAAAAAACTATCTTCACATATTAAAAAAGGGTTTACAGATTTGGATTTTTATTATAAAATATATATAGCAATGTAAAATTTAACAGGTCGGAGGATTGATTAAATAATGGAACCTAAGTATAAGAGAGTGTTATTGAAATTGAGCGGCGAGGCTTTGGCAGGCGATAAGAAAACAGGTATCGATTTTGATATCGTCACTAAGTACTGTGAGCCTATCAAGCAGCTTAACGATATGGGTGTTCAGGTGGCTATCGTTGTGGGAGGCGGCAACTTCTGGAGAGGAAGAAGCAGCGGCAGTATGGACAGAACAAGAGCCGACCATATGGGTATGCTCGCTACGGTTATTAACGCACTCGGTGTTGCCGATACACTCGAAAACCTCGGTGTTGAAGCTCGTGTTCAGACGGCTATTTCTATGCCGCAGGTCGCAGAACCGTATATTCGCAATAAGGCTATAAGACATATGGAGAAAGGACGTGTGGTTGTTTTCGGTTGCGGTACGGGCAATCCGTTTTTCTCGACAGATACAGGTGCGGCTTTGAGAGCTACGGAGATTGAAGCCGACATTATGCTCAAGGCTACTATGGTTGACGGTGTTTATGACAGCGACCCACACAAGAACCCCAATGCAGTAAAGTTCGATAACATCACATTCCACGATGTACTCGACAAGGGTCTTGCAGTTATGGACAGTACGGCTGCTTCACTTTGTATGGATAACAATTTGCCTATTCTTGTGTTCAGTCTTGATGACCCCGAGAATATTGTTAGAGCTGTATGCGGAGAGAATGTCGGTACTGTCGTTTCAAATTAATATATGATATATATTTATTACTTACTTGGGAATTAAGATACCAACTGTTTACGGTATCTAAAAATAAATAAAAAACGGAGGAGTTTCACCATGAAAGAAACATTGAAAAAATGCGAAGAGCGTATGATTAAGAGAGTTGACCACCTTGAGGTAGAGTTCAAGGAAATCAGAGCAGGACGTGCAAACCCGAACATTCTCGACAGAATCACCGTTGATTATTACGGTGCTCCGACTGCGATTAACCAGTTGGCGGCTGTGTCCGTTACAGAAGCCAGAACTCTCACCATTCAGCCTTGGGACGCTACCGTACTTAAGGGTATCGAGAGAGCTATCCAGACTTCCGACATCGGAATCAATCCGCAGAATGACGGCAAGACTATCCGTCTTATCTTCCCACCGCTTACGGAAGAAAGACGTAAGGAGATTGTAAAGGATATCGCCAAAATGGCTGAGGCTAAGAAAGTTCACGTTAGAAATATCCGCCGTGATACTATCGACGATTTGAAGAAGCTCAAAAAGAACGGCGATATCACCGAGGACGATTTGAAGAATGCCGAGAAGAAGGTTCAGGACTTGACCGACAAGTATGTTAAGAGTATCGATTCTCTCTCCGAGGCAAAGCAGAAAGAAGTTATGTCTATCTGACAGTAAGGATAAGGTCTTATGGGTATTTTTTCTAATAATTCAGCCGACAAGGATATTGATATATCTAAGATAAAACTTCCCGAACACCTCGGAATTATTATGGACGGTAACGGCAGGTGGGCGAAAAAACGTGGACTTCCGAGAAGTCTGGGGCATAGTGAGGGTGCGAAAACGTTCAGAACTATCACTCGCTATTGCAGCGATATAGGCATTAAACACCTTACTATGTATGCTTTTTCCACGGAAAACTGGAATCGTCCGATTGAAGAGGTCAGTGCTTTGATGAAATATTTCAAGGACTACCTTGAAGAAGCTTTGAGGGACTTTCTTGATGATACCGTCAAGGTGAAATTTATCGGCGATATCTCCGCATTCCCAAAGGAATTACAGGAGCTTATGATTGAGAATGAAAGAGTTTCCGCCGACCGCACAGGTATGGTTTTGAACCTTGCTATGAATTACGGCGGACGTGCGGAGCTTGTGACGGCTTTTCAAAAGATTGCGGAGAGAGTTGCAAGTGGTGAAATTTCTCCGCAGGATATCAGCGAAAAAATGATTTCCGATAATATTTATACGGCAGGTCAGCCAGACCCCGATTTTATAATTCGACCCAGCGGAGAATACAGAACGTCAAACTTTTTGCTTTGGCAGTCTGCTTATGCCGAATATTACATTGACGACGTTTTATGGCCCGATTACACAAAGGAGCATTTGAACAAGGCACTTTTGGAATACTCGAAACGAAACAGAAGATTTGGTGGTGTATAGTCTGTGAAAACAAGAATATTATCTGCGATTGTGGGAGTTGCTTTCGCAATCGGTCTGCTTATATTAGGCTCGTATTTCAGTATTGTAATAGATTTAAGCCTTTCTCTGATTGCGTCTATGTGTCTGTTTGAGGGTCTTTCCGCAAAAGGTCTTAACAAGAAATTTTCAATTGTTATTCCGTGTGTGGCATTTACATTTTTAATGTGTATGTTCTATTCGATTGATTTTGTTGCCCCGATACTTACGTTTGTTTTTATTGTGGCTCTGTTCTTGGCTATGATTTTTAATCACGAGCATCTTGAATTTCCCGACCTTGCGTTTGCTTTCACAATGACGGCACTCTGTACGCTCGGTTTTTGGTCTGTAATCGCTTTGTATAATGACTGGAAAAGTGTAGTCGGTATTTTCTATGTGGTTACGGCTTTGGCTACGCCGTGGTTTGCCGACGGCGGTGCATATTTCGGCGGTACTTTTATGGGAAAGAAAAAACTATGCCCGAAAATCAGTCCTAAAAAAACGGTTGAGGGTGCAGTTTCGGGTGTAATAATCGGAATGCTTATGACACTTGTTGTGGGCGTTGTTTTTGAAAATTTCTTCTTTTTTTCTGATAGCTGCTATGTTGATTACATATTGCTTGCAGTTTTTGGTTTACTCGGTGCATTGGTTTCGATAGTGGGAGATTTGAGCTTTTCGCTTATCAAAAGAAGCTGCGGCATTAAGGACTATGGCTCGCTTATTCCGGGTCACGGAGGAATGCTCGACCGTTTCGACAGCGTAATTTTCACAGCACCGCTGCTATTGATATTTAATATGATTTTACCGATTATCCAAATTATAGGATAGTTTCAATGCTTAATAACACAGGTGAATAATGATGACTGAAAATATTTCAATTTTAGGTTCGACAGGCTCAATAGGTACTCAGGCTTTGAAAGTCTGCGAACAGCTTGATATAAAGGTTTCCGCTTTGACTGCCAACAGTAACGTTGATTTACTCGAAGAACAGGTCAGAAAGTTCAAGCCGAAGCTTGCCGTTATGGGTACTGAGGAAAAAGCCAAAGAACTGCGAATCCGTCTTGCCGATACCGACACTAAAGTGTTGGTCGGCTTGGACGGTCTTTGTGAAGCGGCAGCGGTTGACGAAGCCGACACAGTTCTTACATCTGTTGTGGGTATGATAGGTTTGAAGCCTACTTTGACGGCTATCAATGCTAAGAAAAACATTGCCCTTGCAAACAAGGAAACTCTCGTCACGGGCGGAAGTCTTGTGATGAAGAGTGCAAAGGAGAACGGAGTTAAAATTTACCCCGTTGACAGCGAACATTCTGCTATTTTCCAGTGTTTGCAGGGCTGCCCCGATAAAAAAATGCTTCGGAGATTGATTCTCACAGCGTCGGGTGGTCCTTTCTTCGGAAAGAAATACGAGGACTTGAAAACAGTCACAGTCGAGCAGGCTTTGAAGCACCCGAATTGGAGTATGGGTGCGAAGATTACAATTGACTCGGCAAGTATGATGAATAAGGGTCTTGAAGTCATTGAGGCTAGGTGGCTTTTTGATATGCCTGTTGATAAGATAGATGTAGTCGTTCATCGTGAAAGTATTGTTCACTCTATGATTGAGTATACGGATAATTCCGTTATTGCTCAAATGGGTGTACCCGATATGAAGATACCTATTCAGTATGCGTTGACATACCCCGACAGAGTGGAATGCGATGTGGCACAGCTAGACTTGACAAAACTTTCTTCATTGACTTTCTACAAACCCGATTACGATACTTTTAAATGTCTTAGAGCCTGCAAAAAATCTATGGAACTTGGCGGCATTGCACCTGTTCTTGCAAACGGTGCGAATGAAGCGGCGGTTAAATTATTTCTTGACAGAAAGATTTCGTTTACGGATATCGGCGACCTTGTGTTGGATTCGATGTCGGCGGTTGAGATTCGGGAGATTAACACTCTTCAAGATGTTCTTAATGCAGATTTGGCGGCTAGGGAGTTTGTTCATAAAGCAGTATCAAAGTAAACCATTTAAAGTTTTGATCAAACTTTTACAAAAGTTTGCGGGGTGAAGGGGTAGAGCCCCTCTCGCTGACGAAACCAACTATAAAAGAAAAATAAACTTCCCTCAGCGAAACTAAATAAACCATTATCAGAAACATAAAAAATCAAAGACTATATCAAAACAATATCTTTCCTTACAGACCAAAACAGGCAACAGCGAAGCGAATTGCCGACCGAAGAAAGAAAAAGCAGTAATTTTCAACTCTAACAAGATACTATTTTGACTTGTAAATTACAGAGGTATTTTATATGAGTATTATTAAAGATATTAAACAAGAAGACAGTCTATTTTTAAAAGGTACTTTGTATGTGCCTTTGTTTGAAAAGAAAGCAGAGATTTGGATTGAAAATACCGTTGATTTGGAATATGCGGAAAAATGTGCCGAACATCTTGTGAATCTGAACGATAAAATGATTGACGATTTCTGCGAAAGAGCCGTTGCATACTATAAATTTATGCTTGAAGAATGGGGATATTTTGAGGATATCTACGAAGATATAGTAGATGATATAAAAAATACTGTTCCCGAAGATATCAGCGGCAGAGATATCCTCAAATATATTTACTCTCCGAATTTGTTCGTTTTTCCTCCCGAGGGCGACGGAATCGGCTACAGCGTGGACTGCCAATGTGTATGGGAACCCGAACATGGTCTTGATTTGATTATCCGTGACGATAAAGTACTTTATGTTGGAGAATCTATGGGTCTTGGAGCGTGGTCTTCGGACGAAGAATATGAAGTGCCTTATTGATATAAAGGAGCAGCAAAATGAAAAGAATAATTTTGTGTATAATCTGTACATTGATAGCTGCCGCTACTCTTTCCTCTTGCAGAAGTAGTGCCGATTCCAAAACAAACGTCCCCGATGTTGTATTGGGTGAAGAATTATCTAATAAGTTGAATACACCTTGCTCTGAGGAAGACAGAGCGGAGCTTCAGCCTATTCTTGACGATGTTGAAAAAGCGTTTTCCTCTGTTTACGACAGCCGTGAGGAAGCGAAAGCGGAGTGGGGAGAGTACCTCTGCGGACTTACTCAGTTCAAACCCGAAACGGCGAAAGAAGAACACAGCATTGAATTTCTCACCGGAAAGATTGACTGCGACAATGCGTATATGTGGTTTAGCTATTGGAAAAAAGAGTATGATTCCGACGGAACATTAACATACACAGTTGGTTCGGAGGAAGAACCTCTTAAATCAAGACTTACGGCAGAGAAGCAAAACGGCGAATGGATTGTTACCGGAGCTGTCGATTATGAAAGTGATTTGATAGGAAAATAATTATGAAGCTTGCATATTATATTTATCCTTGGGGTAACAAACAGAATTACAGAGAGTACACAAAAGAAGAGCTGATGAACCCCGAAACAGTTAAGAAAATTTTTGACTACTGTCAGATTCTCGAAGCTTACATTACAAAGCAGGGCTGGCAGTTTCTGATTGATTATTACGGATATGAAAAGCTGTATGAAATTGACAGAAAAAGCGGTTGGTTAAGCGGTCACTCGGATAATGACTGCCTTGAAGAATATATTGAGTGGGTGAAATACGAGATAGAAATTGCGGTGTCGGGAGAATAATTTGCAAAGAATATTATAAATTTTAAATAAATTTGCGATATGTATTGTCGTCTGCCGGAGTGTTCCGGCGAAGGGAGCTGATTTTATTACTACTATTGCGTTAATAATTATCGGAGTGCTTATTTTTGAATTGATTATATTCATTCACGAATTTGGTCACTTTATCACAGCGAAAAAATGCGGAGTTCAGGTAAATGAATTTGCACTCGGTATGGGACCTAAAATTATTAAATTTCAAAAAGGCGAAACTCTCTACAGCCTAAGACTTTTTCCGATTGGCGGATTCTGTGCAATGGAGGGCGAAGATACCGAAAGCGACAGCGAAAGAGCATTCGGTAATAAGCCTGTTTGGCAGAGAATGATTATCGTTCTTGCAGGTGCGTTCAATAATATCGTGCTTGGTCTTATTATGATGATGATTTTAACGGGTCAGTCCGACGCTTTTTCGTCTACCACTATTGCTAATTTTGCTCAGGCGGCTTTTACCTCGAAATCGGGTCTTGAAGTTGGTGATAAGCTTCTCGATATCGGCGGCTATAAAATAAGCTCGTCAAAAGATATCGGCTTTGCGATAGCTATGCTTCCGCTTCAAACTGTTGACGGTGACGACTTCTCCGTTTACAAAGAGGATTGCGGTTATACCTTGCTCCGTCAGTATTCTTCGCTTAAGGCAGAGGACTATACCGAAGATGAATTGCTTGAAATCACACAGGCTTTCAATGACGGCATTCAGAAAATCAATACCTGTACAACTAAAGAAGAAGCCGATAAAATCACGGAAGAAACCTTAGCCGAAGTGAATACCCTTGCCAAAACGGACTATACACCAGAAGAGCGTGAATATATGCCCGAACGCAAGCGTTACAGAACAGACGTTAAAGTACTCAGAAACGGCACGGAACAAACAATTCAGAATGTCGATTTTTACACCTACCTCGGCGAAAATGACGAACCTACAGTGGCACTCGATTTCAGTGTTACCGCCATTGACAAAACTTTCGGAACACTTATTACAGAATCCTTTAAGGGTACAGTTTCCGTGGTCAGAATGATTTGGAAAAGTCTTGCCGGATTGGTGACAGGAAGATTCGGTATGAATGACGTTGCAGGTCCCGTTGGTGCGGCTTCCGTTGTAACTCAGGCGGCACAGGTGGGTCTTGAAACAAGCTTCCTTGATGCGGTGAATAATATTCTCTATATGATGATGATAATTACGGTAAACCTCGGTATCGTCAATCTCTTGCCGCTCCCCGCACTTGACGGCGGCAGATTCTTCTTTATGCTTATTGAGGTTATCGCAAGACGACCTGTTCCGCAGAAATACGAAGCGTGGATTCATGCGGCAGGTTTCCTTATCCTTTTGGGATTTATCGTTGTTATAACATTTAATGATATCGTCCGACTTGTAACAGGCTCGGGAATAGGCGGTTAGAGGTGATTTATTGTGAGCAGTAAAATTAAAGTTAAAGCAGGAAATGTCGAGATTGGCGGCGGCTCACCGATTACGGTGCAGTCAATGCTGAATATTCCGTCAACAGACATTGAGGAAAGTGTGAAGCAGGCTTTGGAGCTTGAAGAAGCAGGCTGTCAGATTATCAGGATTGCAATTCCGAATAAAGAAGCTATCAGTCTGATTGAAGCGATTAAAAAGGAAGTCAAAGTGCCTGTCGTTGCGGATATCCACTTTGACTACCGGCTGGCACTTGAAGCGGTTGCCGCAGGTATCGACAAGGTGAGAATAAATCCCGGCAATATCGGAGGTGACGAACGTGTTCACGCTGTTGTCAAGGCTTGCAGTGCCAAAAATATCCCTATCAGAATTGGCGTAAATTCGGGTTCGCTCGAAAAACATATCCTCGCAAAGTACGGTTCGCCGACTGCCGAAGCTCTTTGCGAAAGTGCGTTGTATCACGCATCTTTGCTTGAAAAATTTGATTTTAACAATATCGTTCTTTCAATGAAATCGTCAACAGTTTCGACAATGGTTAAGGCTTATGAGCTTGCGGCACAGAAATGTGACTATCCTCTTCACCTCGGTGTCACCGAAGCAGGTACGGAGAGAATGGGTCTTATCAAATCTGCCGCAGGTATCGGGTCATTGCTCTTGAAAGGTATCGGAGATACAATAAGAGTTTCGCTCACGGATAATCCTGTTAAGGAAGTATATGCCGCAAAGGATATTCTGAAAGCTATAGACATTGATACAAGCGGAGTGAAATTCATCTCCTGCCCAACTTGCGGAAGAACAAGAATTGACCTTATTTCCATTGCGAACGAAGCTCAGGAAAGACTTAAAAAGTGCAACAAGGATATCACGGTTGCCGTTATGGGCTGTGTTGTAAACGGTCCGGGCGAAGCGAGAGAAGCCGATATCGGAATTGCAGGCGGCGACGGAGTAGGCTTGATTTTCAAGAAAGGCGAAGTTGTGAAGAAAGTTCCCGAAGATGAACTTATAAATGCTCTTATGGAAGAGATAGATAAAATGTAGTTCAAAACACTTTGGAGGAAAATCATTGTGTATTATGATGTAAACTTAAATATTCATTATTCCGTACCCGAGGAAGTATGGGCAAAAATAGACAACGTATACAGAAATATGCCGTATTGGGCAGAATTAAAAGGCTGTCCGCATTGGGTCGGAACAGGAATAGACGTTAGTGCCTCCGTTGAACCGGGCGGAATACAGATATCGGGCGAAATGCCGGAAAATATCTGGAACGAGTGGTACAGTACTCTTAAAACAAAGCTAACGGAAGTTCTCGGCTATGAGGTCGGAGAACCCGAGAATGGTTATGAGTTTAAGTACTGGACTCCGTTTGAGAAGAAATATTTGGATATCAAAAGTGTCGATAAACAGAAGATAGTTTTTAATGATTATTCGATGTTTTTCTGGAATCAGTTTGAAGAAAGAAAAAGAGATATTTCGGCAAAACCCCCGTATTTTGTATTTAAATCACCGTACATAGAACTTAAGGTTGTTTTTGATGAATCTTCAAAAAAGATAAATAAAAAGAACTTTGTTGATTTTCAAAAACAGCTTGAAAATGTCGGTATAAGAACATTGGATTTATCGTGATTAATTTGGAGCTTTCGTAAAGATAGGGGGATAGGATTATGAAAAAACAATCTCAATTCATTTTATGTGTGATATTGTTTGTAGTTGGTTTGTTGATATTTAATATGCAAGTGTTTGTATTTGAAGCACCCGACGGAAACTTAGGCTTTTTATTATGTTTGTTTTGTGTATGTTTAATCAGCGGAAGTGCTGTTGGAATGTGTAAATTAAACAATAATGTAAAAAGCTTTGTTTTTAACGCACTTAATGTATTATTTTCTATATGGTAATGTCCGTGTAGATTTCTTTATGAATATAATATAGCATTGGTCGGGTACGTGAAGTTAGGTTTAAAGAAGACTATCTTCACGTATCTCCAGAGGACGTTGTCCGCATACTTCATTTTTTTAAAAGGGGTAATTTTTTGAGTACAATATTGAATATTTTCAATAGCTATGTTTCCGAACAGCTCATGGAAAGAGTGAAAATCGGAACGGTAACAGGAATAAACATTAACAAACAGTCACAGTCGATGACTGTTTCTGTTATGTTTGATACTCTCGTGTCGCAGAGTGATATTTTAAATCTTGAGCGTGAACTTGTGAGAAGCTTAGACCTTTCAAGCGTGAAAATAAATTCAACCTTTCCGGCAAGCTTGTTTACAGCAGATTATTTTCAGGAGATAGTAGTTCATCTGAAGCGTGACAACAGAACCCTCAACGGAACTTTCAAAGATGCCGAAGCCAAAATAGAGGACGACCGCTTTATCATCACGCTTTACCATGGCGGCGAAGCTGTCATAAAGGGGCAGAATGCGGCGGCACTTATTTCAAATGCTATCTTTGATATGTTCGGGTTAAGATATAAAGTTGAATTTTCCGGTGTCACGGTTATGAGCGTTGACAACGAAGCATATGTGGAAATGCAGCAGAATGTCGAAATTGAAAAGGCTCGCATTGAGAACGAACAAAAGCTTGAACACCACGAGGACGTTATGCAGTCGGCTGATAACCGCCGTGAGAAAATCGCAAAGTCCGCTCCGGAAATCGAAGTCCGTGAGGGGGATTCACTTAACCCTGTTCTTGCGGATAAAACCTCAAAACCGCTTTTCGGCAGAGCAATAACTAAAGTGAATACCGTACCGATTAATACATTGTCCGCTGATACGGGCAGCACAATGATTTGGGGAGATATTTTCTCGATAGATTTTCGTCTTACAAAGGACGGCAAGAAGTATATAATTACTATTTTGATTACGGATTATACAGGTTCGATGTCCGTTAAGATAATTGAAACTACCGATAAATGTAAACCTATTCAGCTTCTTAAATCGGGAAATACAATAATTGTAAAAGGCGATGTTCAGTACGATAAATATGACAACGAAATTGTTATGTTTGCAAACAGTATATCTACGGGCGAAAAGGTAAAAATAGTAGATAAAGCACCTGTCAAGCGTTGTGAATTGCATTTGCATACAAATATGTCCGATATGGACGGCGTTACTCCTGCCGCCGATTTAATCAACCGTGCGTACGAGTGGGGTATGCCTGCGATTGCAATTACCGACCACGGTGTCGCACAGGCTTTCCCCGAAGCTATGAACACTCTTAAC
>CADCHW010000004.1 GCA_902801245.1 uncultured Ruminococcus sp. | reverse complement strand
GTGTAAATTTATCGCTAATTTTTTTATTTTGGGTTACATCTTTGTTGTAATTCATTTTACTACGGTTCGGATTACGTTGGATCATTTAGCGGTTACCTTTTTCCAAATGAAAACTGTGATTTGTAATTTTTCTGCGAACAAACTGAGATGTTAAATCGCTGATTAAACCCAAACAATACATTTTTGCTTAATCTTTGGAAAAACAAAACTCGACCGATTCCAAAAGAACTTGATTACAAACCACTTTTTAGGAAATCGGTCGAGTTTTTCGTTGAATTATTGATTAAATGACAAACTAGTTTTGTTATGGTATAATGCTAAACAAAGGTATCAATCAGACTATCTGTTTTTAAGATAAGTCCATAATCGAATTTTTTCATCAAAAAACGTGCCGTTTTCAAAAAATTTCATTTTTCGCACAATTTTTGTGGTATCATTGTGGTAGTAATAATTTTTTAGGAGATAAATAATATGATAACTTATGAGCTTGTTGAAGAAAACCACAATGACAATGCATTTGGATTTTATACATCGTTTGGCATTAAGGCGATTGAAACTCTTTCTGATTTACCGCTTGTTTATGTTGAAGATGTATTTACCGATATTGAAACGGCACAGGAGTATATCTCGCTTTTTAATGAAGAACATCTTGATTTAATTCACCTTGAAGAAGCGATTGAAGATATTCTTCATCTGTGTTAACTGAAATATATAAAAACAAGCCTACAATTACTCGGCACATGTTGGCAGTATGTCGGTAATTGCAGGCTTATGTGTTAATCTGTAACGTTCGTTAATTAGGGAGTATATCCTTGATTCTTCCGATAACAAAGCCAAAATTATCCATATTAGGGTGTGTTAAAATTCAAGTTTTTTTCGATGGTTAAGCCATTTTTATCGACTTTACCCCCCTAAAGATCGAACGTTACAGATTAATCTCCAAAATCAACCTTATCGACAGTACCTATCTTAAAGATATAGATACGGTTTTAGACAGCTTAATAAACATTGCCAAGAATGAAAACCCGGTTATAAAATAACAAACCCGGCTCACCCGAATTTATTTCAAGTGAGCCGAGTTTTTCGTTATTGGATTTTTATAAATATCATACGGGAATCATAATCATTCTGTCGGCGGTGAGAATATCCTCTGTTAAGTCGTTCTCCTGACGTACCTGTGTAACGCTTGTGCAGTAGTCCCTTGCGATGTTCCAAACGTCTTCACCCTCCGTCGCAAAGTACAGAATCAGCGAAGAACAATCGTCCCTGCGGCGTTTCTTTTCCTCGTCCGCTTTTACGCTTGAAACGGCTGTCGTCGTGCAGACATCGTAAATCTCGCCTGTAACAAGCATTTCTGTTCTGACCTCTATCCTCTTCTCCGAACAGAATCGGAATCCTACCGAAATACATTCCGGTGACACGTGACAGCTGAGTTTTGAAACTTCGGGTACGTTCTGCAAAGGGTGTGTGTATTCCATAGTACGCTCGGTGTAGACAACGTTGTTTTCGGAATCTACCGCAAGTATGCAGACGTTGTACTTTCCGTTTAAAGCCGTCTTGCCGTCGCTTTGGCTGCAAATGACATTGCCCTTTTCAACCCAGACATCAATTACCTTTGAAATAGAAACATCGGTGAAGTCAACAGCTGCTTTATCAACGATAGTTTCCTTTATGTTCGCAACAAGCCTCGGAAGAGTTTGGCTCGAATATTCGGGTTCGATAAAGTACTTTGTTGAATAGCAGTCGGTTATAATTACCGTGTCACGCTTTTCAAAGGAGAATGCCGTAACGCAAAGCTTCGCCGAAAGCACCGGCAGAGGGTCGTCAAAGCCTATTTCGGATCGCAGAGTAACGCTGTAGTTCATAATCTCTGTTCGCACGGCACATTCGCTGTTTTCGCTTACTCCGTTAAGATCTATAACCTGACTGAAAGGAATTGTGTATTCCATAGTTTCTACCTTGCCGCTGTCGAGGTCGGAAAGATACATAACCTTGACAAGCAAATCACCTTTATACATTATCTTGTTTGTAATAGGCTTGCACTCACTGCATACGGCACGAATATCACTTCTGATAACTGCCTGAATTGCAGGGTGATTTTGACCTGTTTCGAGCGTTTCCGTGACGGAAAACTGCTGCTGGGAAAGTCCTTCAAGATAGGAATAGTCAATGTTCTGTTTCTTCTGCTGAATGTCATCGCTCTGAATATGGGTGCAGGTGCGAACCTCCGACTTATCGATAACCTTAATCAGAACATTGAATGCTCCGTGAATGTTAAGTCGGCGTGGCGACAATGCACGGCAGTTGAGATAGTTCACCTTGATGTCGGTCTGGATTACCGCAAATTGCGGCGTATCCTTAAGATTGCTGCTGATACTGAACGGATAACTCTGCTCCGTACAGCGGACAGATGTCTTTATGGCATCTATGTAGATAATTCTTACTACACTTGTGCCCTCTATTTCAATTCTGTCACCGATTATAT
The DNA here is from genome assembly GCA_902801245.1 of uncultured Ruminococcus sp. Lineage (GTDB taxonomy): Bacteria > Bacillota > Clostridia > Oscillospirales > Acutalibacteraceae > RUG592. The sequence goes on along the minus strand of CADCHW010000004.1, from coordinate 43,245 downwards.
TTTTGCTCTCGATATGCGGCTCTATCTGGCATTTCAGAATTTTCTGAATGTCGGGGCAGTAATCTGGCAGACCGAAATCTGCGTCAACCGTCTGCTCGCTGTTCTCTTCAAAGATTGTCTTGCTTACAAAAATACCGTCTGTCTTTACAGGATATTCCATTAAATTGCTCTCCTTTTATCTTTCAAAAAGTTATGTCTGATTGATTATATGAAATGATATTTTTAAATAGAACAAATACAAGCTATATTATTTTACTGTTTGAATTGTGTGATTTATTTTTTTGCTAAAAGAAATTTTTTCCATATTTCTAATTTGCAATTAAAAATCCGCAAATACAATATATAGTATATATAGGCGTACAGCACCACAAGATATTGTGGTTTGGTGTTCTTTTTCAACAAATTTGCGGCTTTTTTGATTTTTTATAAAAATTTCATCGAAAAAACGCATTTTACTCTTGACAGGACGCAACTTATATTATATACTTAATTTTACTCACCCGTTTAAGGTGACGTCTTTTAAAGAGTATTAAGAAAAATACTTTATACCCTTTAATATATTATAAACTGGAGGCTTAATTGATGATTACTGCTATTGTAAAGCGTGACGGAAGAACTGTACCTTTTAACAAGGAAAAGATAGCTCAGGCTATCTTTAAAGCGGCTACTTCCGTCGGCGGAAAGAATATGGAGGTTGCAAACGACCTTGCTGATCAAGTAGTAGTTTATTTGGAAAAAGAGCTGGGAGAAGACTGTCTTCCGAGCGTTGAACACGTTCAGGACGTAGTTGAGAAAATTTTGATTGAGAACGGTCACGCAAGAACTTCAAAAGAATATATTCTCTACAGAGCCGAGCGTACAAGAATGCGTACTATGAATACCAAACTTATGCGTATTTACGAGGACCTTACTTTCAAGGCTGCAAGAGATAACGACATCAAGCGTGAGAATGCCAACATTGACGGTGACACCGCAATGGGTACTATGCTGAAATACGGCTCGGAGGGTGCAAAGCAGTTCTATGAGATGTACATTCTCAAACCCGAGCATGCCAAAGCTCATATCGAGGGTGATATTCACATTCACGACCTTGACTTTTTAACATTGACAACAACCTGCTGTCAGATTGATATTGAAAAGCTTTTTAACGGGGGATTCTGTACGGGTCACGGATTTCTGAGAGAGCCTAACGATATTGCAAGCTACAGTGCACTTGCCTGCATTGCCATTCAGTCGAATCAGAATGACCAGCACGGCGGTCAGAGTATTCCAAATTTCGATTACGGAATGTCGAAGGGTGTTATCAAGACATACAGACGTATTTACAGACAGAACCTTGCAAGAGCCATAGAGCTTCTTTGTGAGGACGATAAGGCTCAGGAAACGGCTTTTTCGATTGCAGACAAGGCAGAGGAAATTTCAAGGAAAATTCCTCGTCTTGACGACGGTGAAGAATATCAGGAGGCAGAGCTTAAACTTTTAACCGAGAGCTACGGCGAAAAGCTTGCCGGAAAAATACAGAGATTTGCATACAAACATGCACAGTCAGAAACAGACAGAGCTTGCTATCAGGCTATGGAAGCACTTGTTCACAACCTCAACACTATGCACAGCCGTGCAGGAGCTCAGATTCCTTTCAGCTCCATAAACTACGGCACGGACACAAGTCCCGAGGGCAGAATGGTGGTCAAGAACGTTCTTCTTGCAACCGAGGCAGGTCTTGGCAACGGTGAAACTCCTATTTTCCCCATTCATATTTTCAAGGTCAAAGAGGGTGTGAACTATAATCCCGATGACCCTAACTATGATTTGTTCAAGCTTGCTATGAGAGTTTCGGCGAAAAGATTGTTCCCGAATTTCAGCTTTATAGATGCACCGTTCAATTTGCAGTACTACAAAGAGGGTCACCCCGAAACGGAATGTGCATATATGGGCTGTCGTACAAGAGTTATGGCTAACAATTATGACAAGACAAGAGAGATTGTTTCCGGCAGAGGTAACCTCAGCTTTACTTCAATCAACCTCCCCCGACTTGCTGTTCTCAGCAACGGCAACATTGACTTTTTCTACGAGCAGCTTGACAGCAAGATTAATCTTATTATTGACCAGCTTCTCGCAAGATTTGAAATTCAAGCCGATAAAACCCCACGAAACTATCCGTTTCTTATGGGTCAAGGTGTATGGATTGACTCCGATAAACTCAATGTTGACGACAGTATCAAAGATGTTCTCAAACACGGAACGCTTACCCTCGGATTTATCGGTTTGGCGGAGTGCTTGAAATCACTTATCGGCAAGCACCACGGCGAAAGTAAGGAAGCTCAGAATCTCGGTCTTGAAATTGTCGGATATATGAGAAACAAGATGGACGAGGCAAGTGAAAAGTACGGACTTAACTTCTCACTTATAGCAACACCTGCCGAGGGATTAAGCGGAAGATTTGTAAGAATGGATAAAGAGCGTTACGGCATTATTCCGGGAGTTACTGACAGGGATTATTACACGAACTCTTTCCATGTGCCTGTATACTACCCTATTGGAGCTTATGATAAGATTCAGCTTGAAGCACCTTATCACGCACTCACCAACGGCGGTCATATTTCATACATAGAACTTGACGGCGACCCGTTACAGAATCTCGATGCTTTTGAGAGCGTAATCCGATTGATGAAAGAGAGCGGTATCGGTTACGGTTCTATCAATCACCCTGTTGACAGAGATCCCTGCTGCGGATTTACTGGTATTATCGGCGACACCTGCCCTCAGTGCGGCAGACACGAAAGCGATGACGGAGTAGGCTTTGAGAGAATAAGACGTATTACAGGCTATCTGGTAGGCACTGTAGAGCGTTTTAACAACGGCAAGAGAGCCGAGGAACACGACAGAGTTAAACACGATGTTGGGGGATTATCCGGAGCGGAAAAGATTTGATTAATTTTTAATATGTAAAAAGAAAAATACAGTACATTAATATAAAACCAAAAGGAGAGGCTGATAACCTCTCCTTGATTTTTTAGCAAGCACAATTACGAATCATGCATAAAAAAATCTGTTTTAAATAAACTTCCGAATACCACAACAATTACAAATTACACATTGCTTCCGATGTTGTATTTTGTGGGCAAGCTTACACTGTAACGCAAAACCTCAAGTGCATCTGCGGAAGTGACTTTGCCGTCACCGTCTATATCTGCGATACTCCTTTCAAGATCCGTGAAATATTCAAGTCCCACGCTTTGCCTTAAAATAAGCAGACTGTCAGCAGAGGTGATTTTACCGTCGTGGTCAACATCTCCGATAATCACCGAGTTTTGTTTTGTTAAATCCAGTGTAATACCACTATCCGAAAATGAAATTACATCACCTCTGTTATACGTAACTATGGCTTTTACTCCGTTGATATAAACCTCAACATCTTTTGAAAAAGCATAGTCATAATTAGCTTGAAGATATTTAACACTGTATTTATATTTCTTATTATCAAAATAATTTAAAACATTTTGATAGTCGAAATTTTCGCTTTCCTTATATTCAAGCTTGGAAGAGCTTGCTATTTTATCTCCGTTTGCTTCACTCCAGATTTCTCTGCTTGTATCGGAAATATAGTAAGGTGATTCTATAAGGAAAGGGTCATTTAAGGGTATTGTACCGTTAAATATAGGCTTGCTGCCAACTTTCATATCGGATGTATCGACTGTAATGTCAACTCTGTTGATAACGTTTTTAGGTTTCTCGGATTCATCAACATTAGTTTCGTTTATCGAATAATATCTCGGTGCAAGCATACTGTATCCGCAGTCAACAATATATGACTTTCCGTTATTAAGGAACTATCGACAAATAAGTTGTGTAAAATACTATCGACAAATAAGTTGTGTAAAATAAGTAACACAACAATAGTAATTACGTTGTTTTTTCTAATACTATGCACAAGTAATTTATCGATAATTCCTAAGCTTAACGTAATTATTCATATGATTAGTACCCTCATAGCCCGGAAATCTGCCTGTTGAATAGAAACCCAGAGCATTACACATATCCGTCACCAAATACGTACTGTTCCAGCAATCTCCGCCCCGGGAGATTACCATACCGTAAGCACTCCATTCTATCGGAATATTGATATAATCGTAACCTGCAACAAATTGACAAATTTTTTCAAGCTTTTCTTCATCTGTCATAGAAGCATTTATATTTTCACATAAGTATGTTTCGATGATATTTTTTGCGTATATATGGGCATAATTACAAACATTAAATGTATAAATATAAACGTCCTCATCGGCATATACGGTTACAACGGAAGTTCCGTATCTATACTCTGTATATGTATTTTCCTCGTTGCCGTCAACAATAGTAACAGTTTCGCTCGACGGTGTAACCAGTCCTGTTGCGTCTACATCAACCACAAGATATTCATTGTTGGAAACGGAATAGGTTACATATTCGTAATCCTTAGGCAGTGTAATCTGATAGGACCTGTCAAATTCCTCGGGCATATTAAAATAACCCTTATATTCATCATTATAAGCATACAGATTAATGTAATTATCAGTGTTGGAAAAACGCTCGGGCGAAGGATATGATTTGCTGTTATCTACAGGCTTCGCAGCCCCCTCGGGCAGATTTCCTATCGATGTAAACGAAACATCATATTCTCTAGCGTAAAGTTCGGCTGCCGAGCCCGAATATCCTTGTAACGTAAGATTAAAGCATTCTCCAAATGCAAAAGTGCCTATTTTTTCAACCGATGACGGAATTTTTACAGTGTTAAGATTTTTACATTGCATAAATGCGTGAAGCTGAATTTCCTTGACACCTTCGGGAATGGTAACATTTTTAATATCCGACCTTCCTCTGAAAGTGTAGGGAGCGATACAAGTAACTTTTTTTCCGTCAGCCTTATCCGGAAGAATTATATCCGAGTTCTTACCCAGATAGCAAGTTATGGAGCAAGTTCCGTCAGAGAAAACGCCAAACTCGTAATCACCCGATGTAAACTCATACTCGTATAAATGATAAGGGTCGCTTTTTGATTCCTGCAAAACATTCTTTTCCGCTTTACTGCTTGAAGCCGTGTTATCCTCAGATTCTGCGGCACTTGCATTAAACGGAGCTGCGGATATACTTATCATCAATGCTGCGGAAAGAATAACTGACACTAAATTTTTAATCTTCATAAAATCCACCGCTTTTATATATTTGCTTACAGACTGCTGATAATTTCACTCACACTGTAAGTGCCTGCGTCTTCTTTTCTCAGAGCTTCCACAAATCCGTTAAAACCGCCTTTTGCAAGCAGCGGAGAAACCTTGATAACATTCTCATAGTTAAATTCAAGTACAGTATCTGTTCTTTTTTGTAATAGCAAATTTCTTCTTCGTCACTTAAAAGACTGTGCGAGCATTGACGAACCGGGTATGTTTTATCGTGAATATCAATACAGATTGCATCTCCGTCAAGCGTAGAAGCAAACGTGAGCAATCCCAGAGGGTAAATGTTTGCACCGGGTATAGAGTCAAAAATCTCTTCGTACATTCTGTCAATGCCGTAGAATGCATATTCATCTTCGTATTCAACCTCATCGTTAAGAACATTTTCGGAAAGAAATTTTTTAAAAGAATCCGGAAGTCCGATTTCAGAAAGTTTTTCAAGCTTTTCAAGCTCTTCATCGGTTGCTTTTCTGAAAGAACCGCCGTTGTCTTTCAGAAATTTTACAAATTCATTTGTCATAAAAATAATTGCTCCTTTCTGCCATAATAATTTCAAATGATACAAAACTACAACCCAACAAAATAAAAAATACCGGTTGGGTTGTAGCTGTTAATTTTATATAATATTAGTTACGTCTAAAATTATTTCTTCTGTCATTGTTTCTGGGTTTACGCTGCTGACTGCTGCTGCCGAGGTCGTTCTCCGGCTTCAAACCCTCAACCTCGATAAGTGCATCTCTTCTTGAAAGGTTAAGTCTGCCCTTGTCGTCAATTTCAAGAACCTTAACAATGATAGTATCGCCCTCCGTTACAACATCGGAAACCTTTTCGGTACGCTTTACGTCAAGTCTTGAAATGTGGCAAAGACCTTCCATACCCGGAGCAATCTCAACAAATGCACCGAAGTCCATAAGTCTTGTAACTCTGCCGTAGAAAATTGCACCAACCTCGGGACCGTTTGCGATAAGCTCAATAGCAGAAACCGCACCCCTGCACTTCTCCGTATCCATACCGCTTACAAATACATTGCCGATGTCGCCGTTCTCTTCGATATCAACCTTAACCTCGAACTGAGCCTGAATCTCCTTGATTACCTTGCCGCTCTTGCCGATAACCTCGCTGATTTTGTCGGCAGAGATAGTTGTTGTGAACATCTTGGGTGCATACGGTGAAAGCTCTTCTCTCGGCTTGTCGATAGCCTTAAGGATAACCTCGTCAAGAATATAATTACGAGCCTTGTGGGTTTTTTCAAGTGCTTCCTTAACCATTTCAGGAGTAAGACCGCTGATTTTCAAGTCCATCTGGATAGCTGTAATGCCGTCCTTAGTACCTGCAACCTTAAAGTCCATATCGCCGAAGAAGTCTTCAAGACCCTGAATATCAACCATTGTCATCCAACGCTCGCCCTCTGTGATAAGACCGCAGGAAATACCTGCAACAGGAGCTTTAATCGGAACGCCTGCATCCATAAGAGAAAGAGTTGAACCGCATACAGAACCCTGTGATGTTGAACCGTTTGAGGATACTACTTCACTTACAAGGCGAATAGCATAAGGGAACTCTTCAACAGACGGAATAACAGGAGCTAAAGCTCTTTCAGCCAATGCACCGTGACCGATTTCACGTCTGCCCGGACCTCTGCTTGGCTTTGTTTCGCCTACGGAGTAGCTCGGGAAATTGTAGTGATGAATATATCTCTTTTCTTCCTCGTCATCGATACCGTCAAGAATCTGCTTGTCGGATACGGGACCCAATGTTGTAATTGTGAGAACCTGTGTCTGACCTCTTGTGAAAAGACCTGATCCGTGAACTCTCGGAAGAAGACCAACCTCGGAGGCAAGCGGTCTGATATCGTCCATACCTCTGCCGTCAACACGCTTCTGCTCGTCCAAAAGCCAGCGGCGAACTATAAACTTCTGTGTTTTGTAAAGACAGTCATCAATCTGAGCTTCCATCTCGGGGTAAATCTCGTCAAACTTCTCGTGAACAGCTTCGTAAATCGGCTTCAAGCGTTCATCTCTTACGGTCTTGTCGTCTGTGTCGAGAGCAACCTTAACGTCCTCCTCGCAGAACTCCTTGATAGCTTCAAACATATCGTGGTCGGGCTCATTGCTTGGATAAGAGAATTTCTCCTTGCCGATTTCAGCCTGAATGCCCTTGATAAACTCTATAATCTTCTGGTTAGCTTCGTGACCTGCCATAATGCCGTTGTACATAACCTCGTCTGAAACGCAGTCTGCACCTGCTTCAATCATGGCAATTCTGCTGTCTGTAGATGCAACGGTTACTGCCATTTTGCTAACTGCACGCTGTGCTTTGTTAGGGTTAATAACATACTCGCCGTCAATATAGCCTACAGAAACGCTGCTAATAGGACCGTTCCACGGAACATCGGAAATCGAAAGTGCGATTGATGTGCCGACCATTGCAGTAATCTCGGGTGAACAATCGGGATCGACAGCCATAACAGTGGCAACTACGGAACAATCGTTTCTCATATCTTTCGGGAAGAGTGGACGGATAGGTCTGTCAATAACTCTCGATACAAGAATAGCCTTTTCGGAAGGTCTGCCCTCTCTTTTGAGATAGGATCCGGGGATTTTTCCTACAGCGTAAAGCTTCTCTTCATAGTCAACGGAAAGTGGGAAAAAGTCTACTCCGTCACGAGGTTTAGCGGCTGCCGTAACAGCAACCTGCACTACTGTTTCGCCATAGCGAACCAAACAAGAACCGTTTGCAAGCTGTGCCATTTTGCCTGTTTCAACAACAAGCGGACGACCTGCAAACTCTGTTTCAAATACTCTGAATTTATCAAATGTCTTAATTGAATTTGCCATTTTTAATAATCCTTCCTTATTTCTTCGGGAGTCCGGAATTTAGCAATAAAATATATGCTTACGCAACAATACATACAAACACATATTTTACCGCTAAATATAACCGCACACCCATATTAATTACTTTAATAACACACTTTCAGGGACAGATGAAAAAACACCTGTCCCCTTTTCGACTTTAAGAAATTATTTACGAATACCAAGTCTGGCGATAATTGAACGGTATCTCTCAATGTCAACCTTAATGAGGTAGTTCAAGAGATTTCTTCTCTTACCAACCATTTTAAGAAGTCCACGGCGAGAATGATGATCTTTTTTGTGAGTTTTGAGGTGCTCAGTGAGATCATTGATTCTCTTTGTAAGGACAGCAATCTGTACCTCGGGAGAACCTGTGTCGCCTTCGTGCGTTGCGTATTCTGCCATAATTGCAGTTTTTTCTGCTTTTGTCATTAGTGTACTCCACCTATTCAAAATATTTACCCGATTTGTGCGGAAACAGTCACAGTACGTGGTTTAGGTGAATTGCCTGAATTAAAGGCTTAGTCCGCCGACCGTGAAAGGGGCATTTACCGATGCCGAATTCATAAACAATCGAAAACAGCATAAATGTATTATAACACATCATATTCGATTTGTAAAGAGGAAATTTAAAGAAATTTTAAATTATGTTTTCAAAAACTTAGCTGTTTTCTTTTTTCATTTCAATTATTCTGTTCATAATCTCCTGCTTCTGGGCAGATGTCAACGAACGAAAATAAACAAGAAATGTTTGTTCTGTTTTGGGAAGAGTATACATCTTTTCTCTCTCAAGCCACGAATCATCGTGAAGAGTAGTTTTCGACATATCTTCTTCGCTGTTATCGAAATCGGTGTCGCCTACAGCTTCCATAAACACGCTGTAGGGAATATTGAAAATCCTTGCAAGCTTGATAATCATAGAGCCGCTCGGATGAGTAGTTCCGGTTTCGTAATATGCATAAGTTGAACGTTCCATATTAAGAGAATCGGCAACTTGTTTTTGAGTTAATCCCGCATTCTCTCTGCACTGGCGTAAAACCAATGAAAACTTACTGGTATTGACCATTTGCAATACCTCCATTTTTAATACTCATTTTTAATTAGCTTTGAATCACACGAAACTTACTTGTTTTTCAGCAATAATAAACCCGACCGAAAACATAACAAACTCCAAATATATTAATTGAACAAAAGCTTTACGGTGGACTTTGGTATTCGTAAAATAAATCTCAAAGCAGTTGAATTCAATGACAACGGTAAACTCGTTAAAATATTAAAAATTTGTTTTTTCTCTGTACAAATTTAAAATTCTGTGATAAAATATAGCAAGTGTTTATATTTGTTGAAAAATATAAATTGCGAAAAGTTTGAACTAAGATCAAACCTGTAAGCTTGAGCAACTTATATACAAATATCGTGTATAATAATAATACCACAAAAAAATTAAATTGTAAATAAGTTTTTGAAAAAAACTTTGAATTTTTTGTATTTTTTCAAATTTTAAATATAAAAAAGGAATTTAAATAGTGAAAACTAATTTTACTTGTTGAAAAAACACTTTTATAGGATGTGATATATTAAAATGATGATTATGGCAATTGACTTGGGCAAAGCACGAACAGGAGTAGCCATTTCAGATAAGACAATGTTTCTTGCTTCTCCGCTTTGCGTTATTGAGGAATGGAACAGGGACAAGCTTGCGGAAAAAATCGCACAGCTTGTTCGGCATGAAAAAGCAGAGCTTATCGTTCTGGGGCTTCCGAGGAATATGGACGGCTCGGAGGGTGAAAGTGCTTCCGGTGCAAGAGAGTTTGCGGACAAGCTTGCACAGATTACAGATGTTCCTGTTAAAATGCATGACGAACGATGTACAACCATGATTGCACACCGATATTTAAATGATACAAATGTTCGGGGTAAGAAGAGAAAGAAAACGGTAGATGCTGTGGCGGCAACCGTTATACTTCAGTCGTATCTCGATTCGCTTAAGTAATGTTTAAGGAGGTTTGGTAAATGAGCGAAAAAAAATCAAAACTTGAAAAACCCGTTGACAGAAAACCCGAAACAGCGATTGACAAGACATTGTCTATGCACGAGAAATTCGCAAATATTTTTTTGATAAGTATGTTCACAGTGTTTCCTGTTTTTTTAACGGAAAAACTTTTTAAGGTGAGAGTAGACAGACTTCATTATTTTATCGTAACCAATATGATATTGCTTTTCTTTATATTGGCTACATATATCTGCGGAATCGATAAAGAAAAATGGCCTAAGAAGCTTTTTAAATTATCCGTAACCGACTGGGCTATGACAGCTTTTCTTGTCGTTTGTGCGATATCCACCCTGCTTTCGGAATTCGGGAAAGATGCCTTGACCGGAGCTCAGGGACGTGATTCGGGACTAATACTGATGTCGGTTTATGTTCTGTGTTATTTTATGATTTCAAGGTACTTAAAATGCAAAGAGTTTGTTTTTGATATATTTGCAATTACAGCTTGTGTTGTTTGTCTTATTGCAGTGCTGCATGAATTTTACATCGATCCGCTCGATCTTATAAATTCAATAAAAGAGGATCAGCGTGAAACGTTCATATCTACTATCGGAAACATCAATCTTTTTTCAACATTTATTTGCGTTGTATTGCCTGTTGCCGCTGCTATGCTTGTTATGTCGAAAGATGTTTTTATAACAATATTTTACTGTGTTGTAACCTCCGTTTGTTTTATGGGATTGCTGGTTGCGAACAGCGACAGCGGTTATTTCGGATTGATAGCATTTATGTCTGTTCTGTTTGTTTTTTCATGTAAAAATTCGGGAAGACTGTTCAAATATTTTCTGTCTGTTTTTGTAATGCTTTTATCCTGCAAGCTGCTTTATTTTATTTCTCTGATATTTAACGGTGAAATGAGAGAGCTTGATACATTACCAAAAACTCTTGTTTTTGACAACAGAATGTATTTGTTTATAGGTATAGTGGGAATTATTACAGTAATCCTTGGATTTGTAAATTTCAAATCGGGCAATAAAGAATTTCCTAAGGCTGTTCGTGTTATAGCTGCTGTTATTGTGGGACTGTGTGCTTTTTCGATTGCTTTTGTGTTCTGCTATTTTAGCTTTATCGATAAAACAACGGAGCTGGGTTCACTTACAAAATATTTACGTCTTAACGACCAATGGGGTACTCACAGAGGATATGCATGGATAAGAAGTATAATTCTCTTCAAGAGCGGCGGTCTTAAAAATATGTTTGTCGGAACGGGACCCGATACTTTCGGACCGGTTATAAAGGCTGTTTATCGTGAGGATATGATTAACCGTCACGGAAGTGTGTTTGACAATGCACATAACGAATATCTGAATTATCTTGTTACAGTAGGCATTTTAGGTGCAGCTGCCTATATTGCAGCACTTGTTTCACTTGTTGTAAGGTGTGTAAAGAGATGTAAGGATAACGCAGGAATTCTTATAGTGATAGTTGTTGTTACTTCATACTGTGCACAGGCTCTGTTTAATATTGCAACACCTATAGTGACACCTTATCTGTTTGTGTTCCTCGGAATAGGTGAAGCATACCTTAGACGCAGCAATGTAAGTATTAAAGAATGATTTTTTCGGGCAGCTCGGTTAATAAGCCTTGCTGCCTGTTTTAGTAAAAAATCTTTGGAGATGATATTAGATGAAAAAACTTTTCACTTATATGAAAGGCTACAGAAAGGAGTGCGTTTTAGCTCCGCTTTTTAAAATGACGGAGGCCTTGCTTGAACTGTTTATTCCGCTTGTTGTGGCTGCAATTATAGATACAGGCATAGGAAACAGTGATACAGGGTATGTCGTTAAAATGTGTCTTGTTATGATAGGACTGGGACTTCTTGGACTTTTATGCTCCGTAACAGCACAGTACTTTTCAGCTAAGGCGGCAATTAATTTTGCGGCAAAAGTTCGCCACGCTTTGTTTGATCATATTCAAAAATTGTCCTACAGTGAGATTGACGAAACAGGCACTGCTACGCTTATTACAAGACTTACAAGCGATATGAACCAAGTTCAGAGCGGTGTTAATCTTACGCTTAGATTGTTTCTTCGTTCGCCGTTTATAGTGTTCGGTGCTACAATTATGGCTTTTACTATCGATATTCATGCGGCGTTGATTTTTGTGGGTGCGGTAATTTTGCTTTCAGTTGTCGTATTCGGGATAATGATGGGCTGTATACCGCTTTACAATAAAATTCAGCAGCGGCTTGATAATGTTCTTGGAATTACTCAGGAAAATCTGTCGGGTGTTAGAGTAATACGGGCATTCTGCAAGGAAAACGAAGAAATAAAGGAATTTGAAAGTACCAATGATTCACTCACCGATTTGCAGAAGTTCACAGGTAAAATTTCGGCTTTGATGAATCCGCTGACCTTTATAATTATCAATCTTGCCGTTATAATTTTAATATACACAGGTGCGATTGAGGTTTACAAGGGTATTCTTACACAGGGTGCTGTTGTTGCACTTTATAATTATATGTCACAGATTTTGGTTGAGCTTATAAAGCTTGCAAATCTTATTATCAGCATTACTAAGGCGGTTGCCTGCGGAAACAGAATACAAGCCGTTTTGGAGCTTGAGCCTAGCGTTGTTTCGTCGGAGAATGATATAAATCCGAAACGAAGTGATTATATTGTAGAGATAAAGAATGCTACTCTCAAATATAAAAATGCTTCCGACTATTCACTTTCCAATATTAACTTGAAGGTTAAGCCCGGTGAAACTGTGGGTATCATAGGAGGAACAGGCTCAGGAAAAACATCTCTTGTAAATATTATGACAAGATTTTACGATATCGAAAGCGGTGAAATTCTGGTTCGGGGTAAGAATGTCAAAGATTACAAAATACAGGAACTTCGGGATTTGTTTGGAATAGTTCCGCAAAAGGCTGTTTTGTTTAAGGGGACTGTAAGAGATAACATTAAGTGGGGTAAAAAAGACGCAGATGATGGTGAAATCATTAAGGCACTTGAAACTGCCCAAGCTAAGGAAATCATTGACAAAAAAGATAACGGTCTTGACTTTGAGATTGAGCAGGGGGGCAAAAATCTTTCGGGAGGTCAGCGGCAGCGTCTGACCATTGCAAGGGCAATTGTAAGAAAACCGAAAATATTGATTCTCGATGACAGCTCTTCCGCACTGGATTTTGCAACAGACGCAAAGCTCAGAAAGGCACTCAGAAAGATTGACGGTTCACCTACAGTGTTTATTGTTTCACAGAGAGCTTCTTCGATTCAGTATGCTGATAAAATTATTGTGCTTGATGATGGTAAAGCTGTTGGACTCGGAACTCACAAGGAACTTCTTGAAAGCTGTGAAATTTACAAAGAAATTTACGATTCTCAATACGGAAACGGGGGTAAAAACTAATGGTATCAAACAATAAAGTTGATAGGAAATTTGCCCTTAAAAAGGTACTTGCTTATATCTCAAAGTACAAGATTCAGGTTTTTTTATCAATATTTTTTGCAGCGGTGACGGCATCACTATCACTTTATATTCCCATTCTGGTAGGTAACGCCATAGATTTGATAGTCGGAAAAGATAATGTTGATTTTGACGAGATTCTAAAAGTTCTTGTTAAAGTAGGAGTTATGGTAGGTGCTGTGGCTATTCTGCAATGGATTATGAATACTATCAACAACAGAGTAACCTTTCAGGTAGTCAGAGATGTAAGAAACGAAGCTTTCAACAAAATTCAAAAGCTTCCTCTCTCCTACATTGATTCGCACCGTCACGGCGAAATTGTCAGCAAGGTTATAGCTGATGTTGACCAGTTCGCAGACGGCTTGCTTATGGGTTTTACTCAATTCTTTACAGGTGTTGTTACTATTTTAGGTACGCTTGCCTTTATGCTTTCGATAAATGTTAAGATAACCTTGCTTGTGGTTGTCCTCACTCCGCTATCTCTTTTTGTAGCGAAATTCATTGCAAAAAATACCTACAATTTTTTTAAGATACAATCGGAGATTAGAGGCGAGCAAACTGCTTTGATTGATGAAATGATAGGCAATCAAAAAATTGTTCAGGCTTTTTCGTACGAGGACGAATCGCTTGAACGTTTCGATGAAATTAACGAAAGGCTTACAAAGGCTTCCGTTAAGGCGGTATTCTTTTCGTCATTGACTAACCCTGTTACACGTTTTATAAACAGCATTATTTATGCTGCCGTAGGTCTTACGGGAGCTTTGGCGGTCATTAACGGTATGATAACGGTCGGCGGATTATCTTGTTTCCTGAGCTACGCAAATCAATATACAAAGCCGTTTAACGAAATTTCGGGAGTTATCACAGAACTGCAAAACGCACTTGCTTGTGCAGCGAGAGTTTTTGAGCTTATTGAAGAGCCTGCACAAATACCCGATTCGGAAAATGCCGTTGTTATCGATAACGTTGATGGTACGGTCAAACTTGATTCCGTCAGCTTCTCCTACTCTCCTCAGATGAAGCTTATCGAGAACTTTAATCTTACAGTAAAGCCGGGTCAGCGAATTGCGATAGTTGGTCCTACAGGCTGCGGAAAGACTACTCTTATCAATCTGCTGATGAGATTTTATGATGTTGATTTGGGTAAAATTCTGATTGAGAATAATGACATAAGGGATATCACAAGAACAAGTCTTCGATCAAGCTACGGAATGGTTTTACAGGAAACGTGGCTTAAAAACGGAACTATCCGTGAAAATATTGTAATGGGTAAACCCGACGCAACCGACGAAGAGGTTGTCGCTGCCGCCAAAGCCACTCACGCACACAGCTTTATAAAAAGACTTCCTAACGGCTATGACACGGTTGTGAGTGACGGAAATTCGGGTCTTTCGCAGGGTCAGAAACAGCTTTTGTGCATTACAAGGGTTATGCTGAGTATACCTCCAATGCTTATACTTGACGAGGCAACATCTTCGATTGACACAAGAACCGAAACAAGAATTCAGCGTTCGTTTGCGAAGATGATGAAAGGTCGGACAAGCTTTATTGTAGCACACAGACTTTCTACTATTCGTGAAGCCGATGTTATACTTGTTATGAGAGACGGCGACGTTATTGAACAGGGCAGTCACGAAGAGCTTTTGAAGCTCGGCGGATTTTATTCAAGGCTTTACAACAGTCAGTTTGCGGTATAAAATATTACCGCAGGAGGGGTTTTTATGGGTGACGCAAACAAAGCAGTATTCCGAGCTGTTCAGAATATGCTGGAAAGGCACATAAATTCGGAGTATTTTTTCTATGGAGATGAAGAACGAAATACGGAGTGTAAACCGATTAAGCAATTTCCCGGAATTACAAATTTAGTGGAGCTGTTTTCCGTTCTTGAATGCTGCTGGGACGAAAATACCGTGTATCCGCCTTACAAAGATAACTGGTCATCCTCAGACTCTTCGTATGGACAATGTGAAGTTACGGCTGTACTTGTTTACGATATGTTTGGCGGTACAATTCACAGGGTAAAGGTTTCGGACGGGAGCATACATTATTTCAATAAGATTAATGACCGTTATGTTGACCTTACAAGGGAACATTACGACCTTTGTGGAATTCCCGTAAAGTATGAACCGAACAACAGAGCTTCCAAAGATTACTGCTGCCGAAAAGAAGAAACTGTTGAAAGATATAGACAATTGCAAAGAAATATTATTTATTATCTCAGATATTATGAAGATGATTTTTGGGAAGATTAATTAACTTGTTATACTATTTTAGAATACCATATTAAAGTTTGACCAAACTTTAATATGGTAAATCTTTTAGCTTTCAAGTATATTATTCAATTTCTTGTTGTATAGAAACATCAATACAGCCATAGCAACTATTATAAAATATCCTACCCAACTGAGCCAATCAGGAACTTGACCAAAAACAAAAAATCCCAGAGCAGCGGCAAAAATAATCTGCGAGTAATCATACACCGAAACGTCTTTTGCCGGAGCATAGCAATATGCCGAGGTTATTGTGAACTGACCGCCTGCCGCCGAAAGTCCTGCAAGAAGCAGTATAATAAGCTGTGTTGATGACATAGGTGTGAATTTGAATATCAAAAACGGTAAGGTGGTAAGGCACGAAAAAGCCGAAAATACACACACTATCAAAGCACCTTTCACTCCCCTTTGTCCCAGCAGTCTTACCATTGTATATGCCATACCTGCACACATACCTCCGCAAAGAGCTATAAATGCCGGAACGGTGGAAGCATTTCCGAAACTTGGTTTCACTACGCACATTGCACCTGCCAATGCACCGAAAACAATAAGCATTTGCAGTGGTTTTATTTTTTCTTTCAGAATGAATATACTAAATATGATTGCAAAAAACGGTGACATCTTGTTTAATATAGAAGCATCAGCCAAATCCAGTTTATCAAGTGCATAGAAGTTACAAAGAATTCCTATTGTACCGAAAAGTGAACGGAGAAAAAGCGGCATTACTGCATTTTTGGTAAGTTTGACAGATTTTCTATCTTTCAGTAGGATACTTCCTGCGAAAATAAATGCTACAAAATTTCTGAAAAAGCTTTTCTGTACTGACGGCAATTCTCCGGAAAGATGTACAAACATATTCATCAACGCAAAGAAAAACGCAGATAATATTATCAGAATCATACCCTTATACAAGGGCTTCATATTTTTCCATTTTGACATATTAAACTCCTCTTTTTTATTTATGGTAATATTATAACATTTTTTTACTGATATGTCTATCTTTTGTTTTGGATTAAATGTTAAAAGCACTTTACATAGTATAATGTAAAGTGCTTTTGTATCTGTACGGTTGAATTTAAATCGTAGGTTAATTTTCTTGGATCGGAAATTCGCTACGCTGTTGCCTGTTTTTTATTTTAAACAAAAGTTATATTTTTGTGTAATTTGTTTTTATTTTATTCCTTTGAAAAGTTCGTTTAGTTTCGCTGAGGGTAGTGTGCTTTCCTTTTATAGTTGGCTTCGTCAGCGACAAGGGCTCTGCCCTTGTCCCGCAAGCTTTGAAAAGCTTGACCAAACTTTAACAAGCTTCGCAACCGTACAGCTACGTGCTTTTTGAAAAATAATTTGGGGATATGCGTATTTCCTGCGGACGTTGCCAACTACTGCATAAGATTATTGTTTGAAGCGTTATCTATAATCTTTTGTGCAGTGCCGTCGAAAAATCCTCCGTTTGAACGAATCTGAACAAATATACCTGCTGCTATAAATGCAAGCGGCAGAATATATGACAATACCGAGCTTGACAAAAGCAATGCAAGGAATGTACCGCTCATTTCTCCAAAGGAAACAGATGTGGAAATTATAATTGTCGGTTTTGTGAATACAACAGATATTATTCCTGCTATCAAACCGATAATAACGGCAGCGACGATTGCAGGTTTAACCGACTTGAATATAAGGTAGCCGATAACAAATCCTACTATTCCACCGTTAAGGAACGATATCATAAATACACCGAGCTTGTAGAGCTTATAGGAAAGTATTACAAATACTATTGCAAGAACCAAAGCAATCAAAATAAACTTTGCTTCACTCTTTACTGCGGCAATTATTAAACCTATTGATAATCCCGTAAAGAATCCGCATATTCCGATAAACAGCTTCGTAAGCTTGAATCCGAAGAAACAACCCAGCAATCCGATAATCAAACCAACCATACAGATAACTTTTCCTGCACTTACGATACTGTCAATCAATCCGGAAACAAGGTCGAAAAAACTTACATTGTCTTTCAGTATATCCAGTTCCGAGCCAATACTTGAGGATGAGCCTGATTTTGAACCGCTTGACCTATTGTCCGAATAATCGGATTCCAAAGAGCCTAATATACCATTAATATCAACGTCGGAAGACCAATCACCGTATGAATAATCATTAACTTCGGAGCTGCTTTCCGAATATGATGCGGAAGATGCCGAATCTGTATCGGAGGATTTTGCCGTTGTATAAATTATATCCTCAACAATTTCAAGATAATTGCTGTCTGTATTTATGTAATCTATCTTGTAGCTATCTTTGTCTTGTATAAGAGCATAGCCGCTGTTAAAGTCCGAAAAGATTTCAAATTTACCGGCAAGAGAAAGTATCTGACTGCCTGTTTTTATATCATAGCATTCCGTTTTTATTGCTTTCGGTTATAACCCATACATAAAAGTTTGTTTTATCGATATAAGCTGTTTCGGAATTTTCAAGTTTCTTTATAAGCTTATTATCGGAGGATACATCGTTAATACTTACCGATTTACTTTCTTCGTCATAGCTGACTACATAATTTTCAAGAAGCTTTGTTGACTCGCTGTAACGCTGCGGTGAGAAAAGCGGCTTCATATCCTAATCGATAACAGTGAAAAATCTTGTTCCGTTATCATTTCTGGTAGTAACCAAAAAGCGGTTATTCACACAGTCAACAAGCTCGCATTTATAATCGCACTTGGGTTCATTATAATCTCCCTTGTTTATACCTTTCAAATAAAAAATAACATATATCAATTATTGAAAGTTTAATAATTTTATTATAAAATATTCCACTTAATCTGTCAAGCAGCAATTGTTGTTTTATATGACATTGATTAATTTCTTGTCATAAAAGTTATTTTATTGTTGAATATGTATTACTCCATATATGAACAATTTGTAAATAATATGTAAAAAAATTCGCAAATCATATTAATGCTTTGTAAAATATATTTTTATATGTAAAAACACATTGACAATTGAAGTTGCAGAGTGCTAAAATCTAATGTAGATTGTGAATCTGTTTTAAGAAAGGGGATTTTTTTATGAAGAAAAAGGTTTTATTGGTATGCTTGACAGCTGCTATGATTATGTCTTGTGCAAGTGCGGCATTATCGGCAAGTGCCGTCGAAATCACCGAGGAAACAGCACAGACTGTAATTGATGATGAAGCAAGCGGAAAAAGCCATAACTACAACGGCATTATTTACAGAATTACTCTCAGAGGTGAAATTAATATTATAGGTTACACAGGTGACTCTTCATCGCTGAGTATTCCCGACCAGCTTGAGAATAAGCCGGTTACCTCCATTTCCGCATCAGCTTTCAGAAATCAAACAGGCATTAGAAGTATTGCCTTGCCATACGGTTTGAGAGAAATAAGCAGCAGAGCATTTGAGAATTGTTCTTCACTGGAAAATGTGATTATTCCCGAAACTGTTACTTCAATAGAAAGCTATGCTTTTAAAGATTGCACTTCCCTTAGTAGTATTGCTTTGCCTCAAAATCTTACAAAAATCGGCTGGAGTGCGTTTGAAAACTGCTATGATTTGGAAAGTATTACCATTCCGGACGAGGTAACCTCAATCGGCAGGAAAGCATTTAAGAGCTGCACGGCTTTGAAAGAGGTTACTCTTCCGAACGGTATCGCTGTGATTAGTGCACAAACTTTTCAGGATTGTGTAAATCTGGAAACAGTTGTAATTCCAAACAGTGCTAGCGGAATTAACAGTGAAGCTTTTAAAGGCTGCGTACGTCTTAAGAACGTTTATATTCCGTCAAGAGTGAAATATATCGGAGCAAATGTTTTTGACGGCTGCGAAAGACTAACCGTTTACGGAAAGAAATATTCCACTGCGGAGGTATATGCTGTAGGAAAGGGAATTCCTTTCAGAACTTATCCGAGTGCATCAAGCGGAATAAAGGGCGATATTGACGGTGACGGAATAATAACGTCGAATGATGCTTTGCTTGTTCTGAGATACTCTGTTCAGCTTGAAAAGTTTGACGAGGATATTGTGGAGCAGGCAGATGTGAACGGTGACGGAAAAGCCGACAGCTCCGACAGTCTGTCTATTTTGAGATACAGTGTAGGTTTGAGAGATTATAGTATTTTTGAAAGATAATAAAAAATATAACAACCGCCCGGAGTTGATTGATTTCAACTGTTGGGCGGTTAGCTTTTATATATTTATTTTTCTACATATTCAATATTAAGATAGTCGTATCCGTCGGCAAGCTTGAAATTATCTTTCAAGCCGTTTGTTACGTAAACGGTGTCATTTTCATCAAGAATAACAAATTCAAAATTATCGAAATTTTTATAAAGCTCCTTTGCTCTATCTGTACCCATTACAAAAATAGAGGTTGAAAGTGCGTCTGCCCTTGCTCCGCTTTCACAAATCACTGTAGTTGAAAATGTTCCGTTGTCAACAGGATACCCGCTTTTAGGATCAATGATGTGGTGATACATCTTCCCGTCCTCTTCAAAGTATCTCTGGTCGGTGGCAGATGTTACAACGGCAGTTTCTCCGACGCTCAGAATAGCAAAGCTGTCCTCGGTAAAGGGATACTTCACACCGACTTTCCATAAATCACCGTTCTTTGTGCCGATTGTCTGAATGTTTCCTCCGAATGAAAGCACCGCACTTTCAACACCGTCTTCTTTTAGAAGATTCTTTATATCCTCGGAGATGTAACCCTTTGCAACTGCACCTAAATCTATCTCCATATCTTCGGCAAGCTGTACAGTGCGGCTAGTTTCATTTGCGGTGATTTTTGTATAATCAACCTTTTTCAGCTCTTTATCGATATCGCTTTCGCTAGGAACTTTGTGTTCGTCGGTGGTAAAGCCCCACAGCTTGACTATCGGGTATACAGATATATCCAATGCACCGTCTGTAATATTTGAAATATCGATTGCGGTATTTATTACGTTAAATGTATCATCGTCAACTGTGACAGGTTTACCGCTGCTGTTGTTAAGTTTTGAAACGTCACTGTTTTCATTTGTTACCGAAAAAATATTTTCAAGCTCGGTTATTCTGTCAGCTGCAAGCTCGGCGGAGCTTTCGGCATTGTCACTGTAAAGCCTCAGGTTTATAAATGTGTCAAGTGCAAAAACACTTTTATCATAGGGGTCGGGGAAATTTTTTGAAGGCTGTGTTTGGCTTTCTTTAACCGATTCGCTTGATTGTGTGTTTGCTTTATTCTGTTCGGAATTTTGACAGCCTGCTGCTGATATTATTACACACATTGATATCAACACAGCTGATAATTTTATTTTTAATTTTTTCATTTAAACACCTCACTTCATAATATTATACTACATTACCGACGGAATAACAATAGGAAGTTAGGCTAAACTATTTATTTTATTGTAACTTTCTTTTATTGAAAATTTTCTACCTGTACGGTTGAAATGAAATCACGGGACAACGTCCGTAGGATTTGGGCTGAAAGGTAGTTTTGTTTTTCTTTGACCAGCAATTCGCTACGCTGTTGCCTTTGTTGATTTGTACAGATAGATACGTTTTTGTATATGTTTTTATTTTTATTTTCTAAGCATAGTTTGTTTAGTTTCGCTGAGGGAAGTTTATTTTTCTACAATAATTTGTTTCGTCAGCGAGCGGGGCTCTGCCCCTGCACCCCGCAAGCTTTGAAAAGCTTGACCAAACTTTAAAAAGCTTTTCAACCGTACAGCTACAAAATTTTTGTCGCCGAGCGGCGACCGGCAGCAAGTGAACCCGACCAATAATTTTTGAATTAAGAATTAGTTTCTTATTTATTCTTTACTTCCGGTGGGGTAATAAAAGTTATGGATAAAATAAAATATCTTCATGTGTTTCAAGCTGACGTTGTCCGCAAATTTTTGTTCTTAATAATGTTACAATTTTTTCATTTTTTATCTTGATAATGTTTGATTTATTTTATATAATTATAGAAGGAGATTTATAAAGGAGGTTAAAATGAAAGAATTCTTCAGATTCATATATGAGAAGCTTTACTATTATTTCACGTATACGGATAAATTTCTGTGGCTGATGATAATAGGACTTAATGCTCTCAGTTTGCTTCTTATTGCAAGTATGCAGAGGGCTGGCGAATATAACTTTCTGAAAATGCAGGTTACCGCACTTGTGATAGGCTTTGTAGGTGCAATAATCATTTCGTGCATCGACTACGGATATCTGGAAAAATTCTGGTGGACTGCCGCACTTTTAGGATTAGGATTGATTTTTATTGTGTTTGCGTTCGGTATTCGTATCGAGGGTACGGACGATATAGCTTGGATTAGCATAGGCGGATATTCCCTGCAGCCGTCGGAGATTGTAAAGATGTGTTTTATAGTAACACTTTCGGCACATTTAAGCTATCTTACAAAAAATAATAAAATTAAATCGTTTTGGAATGTTTGTCTTTTGGCGATTCACGGTGTTATCCCGGTGGTACTTATTCACTTTCAGGGTGACGACGGCTCGGCACTTATATTTGCACTTATATTTATTATAATGACATTTTCGGCAGGAGTTCAGATACGTTATTATGTGCTGTCAATTCTTGCGATTGTAATGGCTGCTCCGTTTGTATGGACAAGCGTTATGAACGATGACCAGAGAAACAGAGTTCTTGTACTTATGAACCTTGATGAAAATCCGAAATCGGTTTACGGCTGGCAGCAGTATCAGGGCAAGCTTTCCATAACGTCAGGCGGCTACACCGGCGAGGGTCTTTTCAAAGGGCAGCGTGTGGGTTACGGAATTGTTCCCGAACAGGAGAATGACTTTATTTTTACCGTTGCCGGTGAAGAACTTGGTTTTATCGGGTGCTGCTTTATTCTTGCGTTATTTCTTGTTATGCTGCTCAGAATTTTTTACAAGTCGGCAAGTGCAAGAGATGAGTTCGGGCAGAATCTTTGTATCGGTGTTTTTTCGTTGGTGCTTTCACAGGTTGCCGTTAATCTTGGAATGGTACTTGGTTTTCTTCCTGTAGTCGGAGTTACGCTGCCGTTTTTCAGTGCCGGCGGTACATCGCTTATGGTACTTATGTTGTGTATGGGAATAGTTCAGAGTGTACATATTTACAGCAGTGAGGAACGATTGATTATCAAGAGAAACAAGAGAGAATTGTAAAAGCAAAAAGAGAGAAAACTTCCCTATGGAATGCTTCTCTCTTTTAATATGTTGCGGACATTGCCCACCCCGACCCAAATTTTGTTGTTGAAATTAATTAACTAATTTGTAAAACAGCACACATTCCCCCACGCTTACCGCCCGTTGCCCTGTGCGACCAAATCAAATCGTGATTGCAGCGTGTACATACATCACTGAGAACAATATTTTCGTTCGGGATTCCCAATGAAACTAATATCTGTCTGTTTGTTTCAATAAGGTCAATCATATATTTTCCGCTGCTCTTCGGAAATATGAATTTATCGCTGTCGAGATTGAGTTCACGGAATTTCTCCGCTACAGGCTCGTCCACTTCATAGCAGCATTTATTGATTGCAGGACCTATGGTTGCTATGATATTTCGGGGATTTGTGCCGAACTCTTCACCCATTCTCCGAACGGTTTCCTCACCGATTTTTCCTACTGTTCCTCGCCAGCCTGCGTGTGCCGCACCGACAGCCTTGTTTTCCGTATCGACAAAAAGAAGCGGTGTGCAATCTGCAAAGTACGTTACAAGAGCTACTTCTTTTTCGTTGGTAATGAGTGCGTCCACGCTTTCCAAATCACGTGGCTTGTAAATGCCTATTCCCTTTTCCTTTGATGTAACACGTCTTACAAAGGTG
Organism: uncultured Ruminococcus sp.; assembly: GCA_902801245.1. GTDB lineage: Bacteria > Bacillota > Clostridia > Oscillospirales > Acutalibacteraceae > RUG592. The sequence goes on along the minus strand of CADCHW010000004.1, from coordinate 19,639 downwards.
TGGTGGTCTTGAGCCGAGGCTACAAGATTTTCAAATCTCACGTCAATGGCGGAACAGAGCCGTCTGTAGTTCTCCGTGACATTTTCGTCAAGGTCGCCACGGTTGAATGACATATTCATCGAGTTAAATTCTCCGACGCTCACACCGCCCAATCTCGTTGAAAAAGCATGTTTGAGATAAGGTATCTCGTCAAGCTTATTAAAGGTCAGATATGCGAGTGCATCTCTAAAATTCAGTTTCATATTGCTGCTTGTAAAAATCATAATTTATAATTCCTTTCAAGAAATATTCCTGCATTAAAAAATGCTATAATAAGATTAGTTATTAAAAAAGAGGCGATTATATGGGAGTAAAATCAAAACTCTTCGGAAAAAACGTTACGGTTGACTGCTCTTACTGTGACAACTGTATCACTAATTCAGACGGAGGTCAGATATGTATAAAAAACAAATTTATAGATAACGGAAAATGTCGTAAATTTTCCTACAATCCGCTTTTGAGAAAACCTTTCAAACCGCCTGTACTTCCGAAATTCAATCCCGAGGATTTTCAGCTTTAAGCTACCATACGTATATTTTATCACTTTGTGTAGAATTTTTCAATCGCTTATTTTACCTCTCTCAATTGATACAAAATTATTCTGAAATATGGAATTTATTTTTGTACTGATTTGTCTTGATTAAATTGCCAATGACTGTTAAAATATATATATGGAATGCAGTATTAACTTGTTAAGTGAAAAATAATCATATTAAATCCATTATGAAAACACTTTGCATACAAATCAATGTTTGAAAGGAGGACTTGCCGTTGAAGACGATTGAACACTGTGCAGCTTGTCCGCATAACTGCGGTGCAAAAAGAAACCTGCTTGAGGGTGACGGTTTCTGCCAAATGGGAGTTATGCCCAAGGTCGCAAGAGTAGGACCTCACTATTGGGAAGAGCCTTGCATCAGCGGAAGTAAAGGAAGCGGTGCTATATTTTTCAGCGGCTGTACTCTCAAGTGCGTATTCTGTCAGAATTATGAAATCAGTGCAAATCACGTTGGTGTTCACATTACGCCCGACCAGCTTGCAAATTGCTACAGGAATTTAGAGAAGCAGGGTGTACATAATATCAATCTTGTCAGTGCAAGTCATTATATAGATGCGGTTGTCGAAAGTTTCAAAATATACAAGCCTAAAATCCCCGTACTTTACAACACAAGCGGTTATGAATCCGTTGAAAGTTTAAGAAGACTTGATGGATATATCGACATATATCTCCCCGACTTCAAGTACAGCGACAACAGGCTTGCGATGAAGTATTCGGGTGCATACAACTATTCTCTTGTGACTTTGAGAGCCATAAAAGAAATGGTTCGTCAAACCGGTAAAATAACGTATGATGAAAACGGTATCATTCAAAAGGGTACGATTGTGAGACTTCTTGTTCTTCCCAATCATACCAAAGACGCTAAGGCAATTCTCGATACTATCAAATACAACTTCGGCAATAAAATTCTTGTCAGTATTATGAGTCAGTACACGCCTATGGGTGAAGCTTACAAGTACCCCGAAATCAACAGGAAAATTACCGAGAAAGAATATGACGAGGTTGTTGACCACGCTATCGACCTTGATATGGACGGTTTTGTTCAGGAGTTGAGTGCCGCCGATGAGGAATTTGTGCCGAATTTTGATAGCGTAAGCTCCGACTATTTCAATTACGACAGCACTCATTAAGTGAACATCAGTATTCGGGGGAATGTTCTGTTGTATCTTCCGCAGTATCTTCGTTTGATATGACGAAATTATCTTCAAGAATGATTTCGCTTTTTTCGCCGATATCTTCTTCACAATTATATACTACATTATAATTGAAATTCTTATCATCAACCGAGCTTTCAACAGTTCGGCTGATGATTTTTTTATCCCCGTAATTAAAGAGTTCGTTTAGAAGCATATTTGTTTTGAAAATATTTTCGGCAGAGTTTTTATCAAGAGTAACATTATCAGTATCATAGAAATATATATTTTCATTTATAAGAGAAAGTGAAGCCGTTTCATTCTGAAAGCTTGCTTTACGTTCGGATATAAAAGAAAAATAATTATCGGTTGTATTGTAATTATCGAATTTCAGAGGTATCACAATATTAAACAGGCGGCAGGAATTTCTGTTTTTGCAGTTTGGGTTATAGGCTGCGAAAGTGTATGTTTTGGGAACGGAGAAACTTTCCGTATGTTCCGTCTTAGCCCATACAATGCCGTCTGCCGTGCTGAGGTGCGTGCCGCCAAGCTCCGTTTCAACGAATCCGCTTATAAGCAGATTCCCCTTTGCCACCGCATCGCCGCTTTTTACGACCGCAGAGCCGCTGTAAGCATCAACACGGATAATCTGTGCGTCTGTATCGGCTTTGATATTATAAGGGATATCGTCCTTTATTTCGCCTTTCTCGGTGACTTCGCTTATATTAACCTCGCCTTTGCTGCCGTCAACATTTACTGTTATCCACGAAACATTTTCAAATTCAATCATTGCTTTGGTTTGTATATTTTTAAGGCTGTCGAATCTGCCATAAGCACCCTCGTATATCCCGACACTTTCCATAACGGATTTAGCCTTATTGTAGCTGATATTGTTAAAACCGTAAATATCTATATTCCAAAGGAACATTGAAAGCAGCTTGAATATAATCAGAGAACAGGCAAAGCCTATCGGAAGTCCTACCCTGCCTTTATTTCTGTTGATGAAAAAGGGTATTCCGTGTTTTGATTTTATGCAGACTTTATTTCTTGTTCTTCGGGAAAGACGGCGGATATGTTTGTAGTTTACTGCCAATGTTGTACAATACACAACTCCGTCCTTGCTTTTAACTCCCCAGACATTCACGCCGTTATATGTCAGAATATTCACAAATTTTTCGGGGCGGCTGCCCGATATCATAAACACAACATAGCCACGCAGGATTCTCAGTAATTTTACCACGCTGTCACCTCCTGCCGCAGAACTCGACGCATACAATTTTGCCCTCAATAACTACCGAGCTAACACTAAGGTACTTTATATTAAGGCAATGACCGCTCACGGAAATCAAGCCGCAGGTTGTCTTTAATTTTACCGCATAATCGGAATACTCGGCGATACCTTTGCAGCCGTCAAGGGTGAGTTCACGGCTGCCGATAAGCTGAATTGTCGGCATATTGGTGAACTCCGCAGGGAGAATGTTTTTAAGTTCGTTTACGCTTTGCCTGACGGATTTTTTGTTATTATTCCTCATTTTGATTTTACTCCTTTACGGGGTTTTTCATACGGTAAATTATATGCGAACGAAAGAAATTTAATGCTTTTTTTAACACGTGAAGATAGTTATTTTTTAGTCTTACTTCATGTACCCGACCAAAAGTTGATTTTATGAGGTAGTTTTAGGTTGCTCTGCTATAGTTAAGCTTGAAATATTTGACAATGCTAAAACAAAGCTTGCAGATGTTTACGGTGACTAAAAGATTACCAGCTCCGACAGCTTGGCAATTCTGCGTTACAGCGTTGGTTTCAGAGATAATGGTATTTTTGATTAAATAATACATATCAACAAAAGCATTAATCCGCTGTGCAGTTACTAAGAACTGTACAGCGGATTTTTTTACACTGAAATGTATATTGACAGTCGCTTAAATCTGTGGTAAAATTATACAAAATAATTTAAAGAGGTAAAGATTTATGAATACCGAAAAGCAGAAGCATTCAAACAAAACGGAGTTCCTTTCGGGTACAATTGTTCTTTGCCTTGCGGTAATACTGCTTACTATCCTCTTCCCTAGGCTGTACAACAGCTATGACGGACTTGAAAAAATAACCGCAACCGTAACCGCTGTAAATAAACGCGACAGCGGCGAAATCTCCGAAACGTCATTTACCTATAATTATCTTAACAAGGAATATAACGGAATTTCGGCGGACATAAAAAACAGCTATGTGGGCGAAAAGCTTGAAATTTACGTTGACCCAGAACTGCCAACAAGCGTAATCTTTCCGAATGATTTAAGCAGACTGCTTGTTATACTTCGGCTTCTGTCAATAAGTATTATTGCGATAGCTGTATTTCTTTTGCTCAAAAGCAAATCAAAGGAAATATTCACGTAGAAATATTTTTATATTAAGGTTAATAAAATACCGATATTCTCAAATTTGATATTGAGAATATCGGTATCGTTTTATTTTATAAAGAAATATTTATTATTGGATAAATCAAGCCTTACCCTGAATATATTCATCAATAGACTTAGCTGCCTGTCTGCCTGCACCCATAGCCTTAATAACGGTAGCCGCACCAGTTACGGCATCTCCGCCTGCATAAACACCCTCTTTGGTTGTCTGCATTGTTTCTTCATTTACAACAAGACAGCCACGGGCATTAGCTTCAATCCCCTTAGTTGTGGAGCGGATAAGCGGATTTGGTGCGTTACCTATAGCAATGATAACCGCATCAACATCAAGCACAAAGTTTGAACCCTCTTTTGCAACGGGTCTTCTTCTGCCGCTTGCATCAGGCTCGCCGAGTTCCATTTCTACGCATTCAAGACCTACTACTTTACCGTTTTCGTCACCGATAACTTTCACAGGGTTATTGAGGAGCTTGAAGTTTACTCCCTCTTCCTTAGCGTGGTGAATTTCCTCGTTACGAGCAGGCATTTCCTCTTCGCTTCTTCTGTAAACAATGTAAACATTATCCGCACCAAGACGGAGAGCACTTCTCGCAGCGTCCATTGCAACGTTGCCGCCGCCTACTACAGCGACATTCTTCGGACGAATGATAGGTGTATCGTACTCTTCCTTGTACGCTTTCATAAGGTTTATTCTTGTAAGAAACTCATTAGCGGAGTAAACACCGATAAGTCCTTCGCCCTCCATACCCATAAAGTTCGGAAGACCTGCACCCGTGCCTACAAATACAGCTTCAAAGCCGTCCTCGAAAAGCTCGTCAATAGACATAACTCTTCCCATAACCATATTGGTTTTTATATCTACACCCAAATCCTTAAGTCCGCTAATTTCTTTCTGAACAATAGCTTTCGGAAGTCTGAACTCGGGAATACCGTACATAAGTACACCGCCTGCGGTGTGGAATGCTTCAAATACAGTAACCTCATAGCCCTGCTTTGCAAGTGTGCCTGCACACGTAAGACCGGCAGGACCCGAACCGATAACGGCTACTCTGTGACCGTTGCTCTCGGGTTTTTCTGCTTTTTCCGCAGCGTTCTTCATATGATAATCGGCAACGAATCTTTCAAGACGACCAATGCCGACACTTTCTGTCTTAATACCTCTTACGCACTTTGACTCACACTGAGTTTCCTGCGGACAGACTCTGCCGCATACAGCCGGAAGTGAACTTGCCGTTGTGATTACAGAATAAGCTTCTTCAAAGTTGCCCTCTTTAACCTGTGCGATAAAATCGGGAATCGGAACGTTTACGGGACAGCCGCTTACACAGGGCTTATTCTTACAGTTAAGACATCTTGTAGCTTCGTTAATTGCCATTTCCTCGGTGTAACCGATAGCAACCTCTTCAAAATTCTTATTTCTTACATTAGGGTCTTGCTCCGGCATAGCAGTTTTTGTCGGACACATATTCGGCTTTGCCATAATCATTTCACCTCCGCATTATTAACAAGTCTGCAATTCTTTTCTCTTGCACTCTGCTCAAGATTTCTGTATGTTACGTTACGCTTCATAAGCTCCTCGTAATCAACCTCGTGACCGTCAAAGTCCGGACCGTCTACGCATGCAAACTTTGTTTTTCCGCCTACAGTAATACGGCAGCCGCCGCACATACCTGTACCGTCAATCATAATCGGGTTCATTGAAACGATAGTCTTGATACCGTAAGGCTTTGTGAGATTGCTAACGGCTCTCATCATAGGTACAGGACCTATTGCGATAACAAGGTCATACTCAACACCGTTTTTGATGTTGTCTTCGAGAGCATTTGTAACGAAGCCTTTGTTGCCGTTTGAGCCGTCGTCCGTCATAAGATAGAGGTTATCGCTTGCGGCTTTCATTTCGTCCTCGAGAATGATAAGGTCGGTATTTCTGAAACCTGCGATAATGTCAACAGCAGTACCCATATTGTGAAGAGCCTTTGCCTGCGGATATGCAATCGCACAGCCTGCACCGCCGCCTATAACGGCAACTTTTTTGTAGCCCTCAAGTTCGCTCGGAACTCCGAGAGGACCTACAAAGTCGAGAATATACTCGCCCTCGTTAAGAGTATCGAGAAGCAGCGTGCTTGCTCCAACTTTCTGATAAATAATTGTGACAGAACCTTTCTCGGCATCGTAATCTGCGATTGTGAGCGGAACTCTTTCACCGAACTCGTCAACTCTGAAAATGATAAACTGACCCGGCTTTGCCTTCTTAGCAATGTGCGGAGCTTCAATTACCATTTTTGTCATTGAGGGATTCAGTGCAACTTTTTCTAAAATCTTGTACATGAAAAAAACCCTTTCTTTTTTATATATCTATATTATAATACATCTGTTCAATTTTTTCAAGGTTTATTTTTCAAATTGGTATAAATTTCACAACACCATATGCCCAAATATGTGCAAAATTTATACGTGTTCTATTCATATTTTCGGATAATCATACTGTTATATCCAACTTCTTTGTAACGTTTTTCCACAAGTGACTTTTCATAATAGGTAATGTCCTGATAAGATAAAGGGTCGGAAAAGTAATAATACTTCTCGTCATACCCCACAAGCACAAGACAATGCTCGCCTGCTCTCCATGTATACTTCTGGTTGGTAGGTTTGCCGTCTGCACCCTCGACGTACCACGAATCCGTCAAATAGGAATCGCTCATTCCGATAGTCGCCCATACAAGCACAGGAATATCCTGTGGCAAATATGTTTTTGCAATGAAATCAAGCGGCAGATTACAAGTACTTTCTGCATACAAATCGTTGTAATTATAATTAGAAACCATTTCCATTATCACAGGAGGATAGCACCCGAAACCGCTGTTCTTTGCAGGGTCGCCCAAAAAAGCCTGATACGGAGTTTTGCCGTACAGTTTGCCGTCCTTTGTGACTTTCAAATTTGCTCTCGGAATACGTGAAAGCATATGTTCATATGTAATGTTCTTCCCGTAATACTCCAAAACCATTCTTGCACTTACAATTTCACAGCCTGTTGGCATATCCTTATACTGAGTGATATGCTTCACATTCAAATGATATTCTTTTGGCGGAGTTTTCGTGACAGGTTTTGTTTCGTTTTTAGGTTTATCGGAATCAGGATTTTTTGTTTTGTCTTTTTCCGTGTCAGTGCTTTTAGTTTTTGCTTCCAAATCCGTATCGGCACTGACTTTTGAAGTCACAGTTTTGGACTTGTCATTTTCTGTGTCAGTGCTTTTAGTTTTTGCTTCGGAATCCGTATTAGCATTAACTTTTGAAGTCACGGCTTTTGACTTATCAACTTCTGTGTCGGTACTTTTAGACTTTGCTTCCGAATCCGTATCGGCACTAACTTTTGAAGTCATGTTTTTTGACTTGTCAACTTCTGTATCTGTGCTTTTAGACTTTGCTTCCGAATCGGTATCGGTACTTTTTACTTTTGAAGTAACGTTGTTAGAATTATCCGCTTCCGTGTCATTGTGTCTTTTCGGTGTATCATCGGTAGACTTTTTTATATCATTCTTAACCTCAACAATTTTAGGAGCAGATTTGGAATCCGCTTTAACGGGAGTATCAACCGTTTGAGCTTTAACCGCCGTATCGTTTGTACTTTTTGAAATCGGCTGACATTCCGTCTGAACCGCTTCGGTTATGATGTCGGCACTTGTCACAGTACTTTTCTCAGCCGAACAGCCGGTAACAGCAGCAACACAGAATACTGCGGCAAGAAATATTAAAAAATTCTTTTTATGAAATTTCATAGCCGCAGCCTCCCGTAAAAATTATTTTAACTTTTTGATATATTCAAAGGTTTTATCTTCACCCTCGTCACGGAGCATTGTAAGAAGCTTCTCCAACAACTCGGAGGTTTTCGGGTGAATCATTCTGTTTCCTTTGGCTTTAAGAAAATATTTGAGCGGTTCTTCATTTGTGTACTTGTCACCCAGATATATTTTACTTGCGGCAACTCTGTCGCAAAACATTTCCTTAACATATTTGAGCGGCATTTCAACAGGTTCAAGTTTTTTTGTTTTGGGATTGTAGTCCGTCCAGTATTCAAAATGGTGGCAGTTTCTTCCCTTATGGTGCATCCAGGCAAGCGAATAGCCGTAAATTTCACGCTCGGCTTCATTTGGACTTCGAGTACCCTGATAATATTTTGCACCGGGTATAAACTCCGTAGGAGAATATTTTGATAAATCGTGCTTTAATCCCTGCCAAAAAATTCCTGCTTTAAAGCAATGTTTTATTACCTGATGGCGATGCCTTGTAATAGTTTTAAAATGTTTAATAGCACTACCCATACAAATTACCACTCTTAAAAATAAAGTAACAAGTTACAGCAAGTGAGAAATAATCTCTTCGTGACTAAGCGAAGTAAGGTATGCCGGAGGAATATCAAATACAGTCTTGCAGCCGCTTACACCCTCCTGTGAAAGTCTGTAAGCCGCACGGGCATACGCTAAGAGAACGCTTGCGGTAAACTCGGGGTTGGAATCAAGCTTAAGGCTGTACTCGATAATGTGGTTATGCTCACCGTTCAAGCCTGTCTTGCCGCTTCTGATAACAAGACCGCCGTGCGGCAAACCGCTGTGGTCACGAGCCATTTCCTCGGCAGTGATAAAGTTTACGGTTGTATCGTAATCGGAGAAGTAGTTCGGCATAGTCTTAATCTGCTCCTCGATAACAGCCTTGTCTGCACCCTCTTCCGCAACGACGTAGCAAACTCTTGTGTGCTTCTGTCTTGTTGTAAGCTCGGGGTTCTCTCCGTTTCTAACTGATTCGAGAGCCTCGGGAACGGGAACTGTGTACTGTCTTGCATCTGCAACGCCGTCAATTCTTCTTACAGCGTCTGAATGACCTTGACTTACACCCTTGCCCCAGAATGTGTAATCAACACCGTCTGTAAGGATAGCATTAGCGTAAAGTCTGTTGAGAGAGAACATTCCCGGGTCCCAACCAACGGAGATAACACCCACGTTACCGCCCTCTTTAGCCGCTGCGTCAACGTTAGCGAAGTGAACAGGAATATTTGCGTGAGTATCGAAGCTGTCGATAACATTGAATGTCTTTGCAAGCTCGGGTGTCTGAACAGGCAAGTCCGTAGCACTTCCGCCGCAGATAATCAACACATCGATTTTATCCTTATAATCCTTAACCGAATCGGCAGCGACTACAGGCACACCCTCTGTTGCAATCTTAACCGAGTCGGGGTTTCTTCTTGAAAATACTGCCACAAGTTCAGTATCTTTATTTTGTCTTACGGCTGCTTCAACACCTCTGCCGAGGTTACCGTAACCGTAAATACCTATTCTAATGCTCATTGTAAACACCTCTTATGAAAAATCTATCTGTTTTTGTAAAAATATATAAAAACATTTACCTATTTATTATACAACAAATCTTCTCTCAAATCAACCTTTTTTAACACGTGAAGATACTTTTTCTAAAAATAACTTTATGTACCAGACCGAGCGGACAACGTCCGCAGGAGATAAGTGAAGATAGTTCTTTATTAACGGAAATTCATGCACCCGACCGCATTATAAATTTCCCTACAGTTTTAAATCCAACCTTGTCATAAATTTTTATTTCTTTTTCACGGTGAAGATAAACCTCTCTGCCACTTGATAATTCTTTATCTGTAATATATTTTACAAGACAGGTTGCAAGTCCTTTGTTTCTGTTGTCGGAATTGGTTGCAACACAGCCTATAACCGATGAAGTCCTCGAAATTGCCAACAACGTTGCTGTGGATACTATCTCCCCCGAGCCGTTTGTTATCACGTATACTTTAGATACTCCGTGACGTATTCTGTTTGAGATATCCAAAAAGTAACTCTCGAAATCGGGCAGCATAACGTTTTGACCGTTTTCTTTTATCAAAAGATTATACACGTTCCTAAGGTTATTCATATCACTGTTAAGCCTTAGTATTTTATATTTGGAATTTATTTTATTCTGAATATTATTAGTTTTGGTACACAGCATAGTTTCGCCTGTTGAAATATTTTCATCGCACGTTGGATTAAGCGTACTGTCGCATAAAATATCACTGACTGAAATCATATTGATAAACTCTTTTATCTCTTGAATACTATGAGTATTTCCGCAGATAATCAATGTCGAATAGTATTTGCAGAATGCACATACAGCATTATTATTGTCATCTCTTTGAAGCCAGAAGTCAAGAAAATCATATTTTTTGCCGTGATAAGCCGTATGGTACGAAATTATCCTCGCACCATACGGCGAATTTTCACAGAGTTTATACAAATCGATTTCAAATTTCCGACTGAAATCATTTATGTATATCATTACTTTAAAACTTTCCTCCGGCAATCGTTTTTGCCAGTTCGTTTACGGTTTCAAACACTGCATTGATATCCTCTTTGTATGCTGTTGTGTGCGGAGCGTGAAGATATCTGCACGGAAGAGAAACGGCAATAGTTCTCACACCGCCCTTTGACACGCTGATAACTCCCGAATCGTTTCCGCCTGCCACCGCCTGTTTAGCCTGTGCCTTTACTCCGACACGCTCCGCTGCTTTGAACGCTTCTTTGTAAAGCTCTTTGTCATAAACAGTTCGTCTGTCCATAAAGGAAATAACTGCACCCTCGCCAAGTTTGCAAACCTGCTTGCTATCCTCGACGTTCGGGATATCGGCAGCCGTAGTTGTTTCAACAACTATCGCAAAATCAGGGTCAACCGTGTATGAAGCTGTTTTTGCACCACGAAGTCCGACTTCCTCCTGAACTACAAATGTGAAGTGCATATCATACGGCAGTTCACTCTTAATCATTTCAATAAGCACAAGACAACCAACTCTGTCGTCAAGTGCCTTTGTAATGATAGCCTGCTCGTTCTCCTCGTAAAATCCCTCGAATGCAACCAAATCGCCGATTTCGATATTCTTTTCGGCATCTTCCCTGTCCTTTGCACCGATGTCTACATACATTGAAGAGAGCTTGGGAATTTCGTTTTTGCTGTCGCCTTTTGATAAGTGGATAGGCTTTATTCCGAATACACCGTTTAATTTTGAAGTGCAGAGCTTAACGCTTTTGCCCGAGATAACACGTCTGTCGATTCCTCCGACCTCATCAATATTAAGTGTGCCGTCACCGTTTACAGATGTTACGATAAATCCCACCTCGTCCATATGAGCGGAGAGCAGAAGCTTGTTTTCCGCACGGCTTGCACCTTTCTTGAAAACAATAATGTTACCACTTTTGTCAACGGCTATTTCGTCTGCGTAACCGTCAATTTCCGAAATTATAATATTTCTTATCTCGTCCTCGCCCGAAGATACTCCGTTTGCAAGGCAGAGTTTTTTTAATAAGTCCATATTCATAATCAGTCACCTATTAACACGCTGTTCTGATGTACTCATACAACAACTGTGCAATACTTTCTATATCGTCAATGCTTACAATCTCCGCACCTGTGTGCATATTCCTCTGCGGAATGGAAATAACCGCTGTCGGAATACCGCTTCGGGTAATTGAAATCTTATCTCCGTTAGTGCCTGTCAAACCGCCTGTCACCTCAAGCTGATACGGAATGTTGTTTTCCTTTGCAAGAGAAATGAATCTGAATGACATACGTCTTGAAAGTACGGGAGAAATACAAATCATAGCACCCTTGCCAAGCTCGCCGCCCTCGCTCGGGTCAACTCCGCTCTGACGTGCAAAGCTGACATCTACCGACACAGCTTCATCGGGGTAAATATTATAAGCCGCAGTTGCCGCACCCTTGCCGAAGGTTTCCTCTTGAGATGTAAACGCAAACGTAACACCGGAATTTACGGGGTTCTCTTTAATGAGTTCCGCAACCCTGAGAAGCAACGCACAGCTTGCCCGATTATCTGTTGAACAGCAGGTAAAACGGTTGTTCAGAAGAACTACGGGCGTTGTATCGTATGCGACAACATCACCTATGCCGACAAGCTCCCGAACCTTTTCCGCAGGCAACCCCGTATCAAGATAAATGCTGTCGGCACTAGGAGCTTTATCCTCTCCGCCGTCTGCAAGGTGCGGAGGAAGACAGCACGCAACGGCTGTAATCTCTCCGCTCTCGGTTAGCACCTTAAAGCGTGTATCCTGAACGACACGATAATCCATACCGCCGCACTGATTAACTTTCAAAAATCCCCTATCATTAATATACGTAACAATAAAGCCTATTTCATCAAGATGTGCGTCAAGCATAATATTATGCTCGGCGGTGTTGCCTATCTTTGCAATGACGTTATTATTCTTATCAATAAAGACCTCGTCGGCATATTCGGATATTTCTTCCTTAATGATTTTGCAGACGTTCTCTTCACGTCCCGAAACTCCCTTAACCGTACAAAGCCTTTTAAGCAGCTCAATCATAAAATATTACTCCTTGGTTACAATTCATTGACCAATCTTTTGAAGTGTTCTCCACGCTCTTCAAAGTTTTTGTACAAGTCAAAGCTTGCACTTGCAGGCGACATTGAAACTATATCTCCGCTTTCGGAAGTTTCATAAGCTTTTCTGACTGCCTGCTCCATATTCTCTACCTTAATTATATTCGGATTCCCCTCGGAATAATCCTTTGCTTCGAGAATAGCCTTTTCAATTTTCGGTCCCGTTGCACCCATAATAATTGCGTTCTTGACTTTCTTCACGATAAGCTCGCCAAGTTCGGTGTAATCAAGATGTTTGTCGTAACCTCCGAGAATAACCGTAATTTTCTCCTCATAGAGTGACAATGTGCCGAGAGCTGTTCTTGTCGGGCTTGAAGCAATTGAATCGTTATAGTACTTAACACCGTTAATCTCCCTTACAAACTCGTTTCTGTGGGCAACGCCGCCGAACTCCTTTGCAACCTTTACAATGCTTTCAACCGAAACATCTCCCCATACCGCAGAGATAGCTGCAAGGTAATTTTCAACATTGTGAAGACCCGGGATTTTAATATCCGACTTATTCATAACAGCGGTTTCGTTACCGTTGACAGCGAAGATAATATCTCCGTTTTCGTTCATATATGCACCGTTCTTGACCTTTTGTCTGCGTGAAAATTTATAAAGAGTTCCACGCACATTGTCGGAGAACGAGTTTGAAATATCATTGTCAAGGTTCAGCACACTTCTTGAAAAAGCATTCTGATGAAGAACGATATTCCTCTTTGAATCGATATACTCCTGCATATCTTTGTGAATGTCGAGATGATTCGGGGCAAGATTTGTCACGACTGCAACATCGGGGCTTCTCCTCATAGAGATAAGCTGGAAGCTTGAAAGCTCCACAACGGCATAATCGTTCTCGGAAATAGTTTCGATTTCGGGCAAAAGCGGTTTGCCTATGTTGCCGCCGAGATGAACGGTTTTGCCGTCCGCTTTGAGAAACTCGTAGATAACGGTAGTTGTGGTAGTCTTGCCGTCACTGCCTGTCACTGCAATTATTTTACACGGACAAAGGTCAAAGAAGACTTCCATTTCGGAAGTGACTGCCACTCCACTCTCTCTCATTTTAACGAGTTCGTCCATATAGTAACGCATTCCCGGTGTACGGAAGACGATATCGACATCAAGGCTGTCAAGGTATGTATCACCAAGACTGAGCTTTGCACCGGCTTTCACGGCTTCCTCAGCCATATCGCCGAGCTGTTCTTCTGTTCGTCTGTCGCAGGCAATAACGTCCGCACCGTACTTAACAAAAAGACCGATAAGCGGAAGATTGCTTCTGCCAATGCCGCAAAGGGCAATTTTTTTATTTTTAAGACTTTTTAAAAAACTTTCTGTCCTTGTATCCATTTACAAAACCTCTCTGTTTTTCAGATTTAAGAGCCTTTAAAAAAGTTCCCAACGTATTAATTATATGATTAATTCGAGAAAATATCAACCTTTAAATTAAAAAAATATTAAAAAATGTTAAAAAATGTAACGATTGCTTGATTTTTAAGCTTAATGATTACAGAATGTATTCATATTGATTTCTTTAATTTACACTGTTTATCAATCAAAAGAAAATAAGTGTAACACCTTCGACCCTCTCCTGCGGACATTGTCCGCTCGGGTTCGTGAATTTATGTTTTAAAAAACTATCTCCACCTATTAAAAAAAGACAAGTTTTTTTATAGCTTGTGTGGTATAGTTATATCGAGGTGAACGGAGTGCATACGATATACATTGATATACTTTTAAGCGTGAATCTGATTATCAACTATCTTCTCTTGTCGGCAACAAGTTTTTACACCCACACTCAGATTAAAGTGAAACGACTTATTCTCGGAGCTTTGGTCGGGGCAATGTGTTCACTCACAATTCTGCTTCCTGTTATTCCGTTTGTTCCGAATATGCTTATAAAAATCGTTGTCGGCGGTCTGACGGTTTTTGCGGCATTCGGAAAAAAACGCACCTTGGAATTTATAAAGCTCTATGCGGTCTTCCTGACAGCTACGTTTTTCTTCTGTGGAATTGTGATTGCTCTTTGGTTCTTGTTCACACCAAAAAATTTGCTGATAAAGAACAGCGTTGTGTATCTCAATATTTCCCCTGTTATGCTGATTTTGTACTCTGTCGTGTGCTATTGTGCTTTCAGAATTTTTTACACGATTGCAGGCAGACATCAGGCTTATGACACTTACTGTGTACTTACGATTAGGAACGGCTTTAATGCTCTCAGGGTAACCGCCAAAATCGACACAGGAAACACTTTGAAAGAACCGTTTTCTCAATGCCCGGTTATCGTTATAGGTCGTAAAACCGCCGAGGTGATTACGCCTGCCGAGATTATCGAGTACGAAACGGTTACGACTTTGAAGTACAGAACGGAAATAAATAATATTCGTTTTGTGCCGTTCACATCTGTAAACGGAGAGGGTATTCTCCCCTGTTTCAAGGCTGAGGAGGTGTATATAGACGATATAATCTGTGACAAGACTGTGTACATTGCACTGTGCAAGGACAGCTATATTCAAGGCGATTTTCAGGCAATAATACCGTACGAAATTTTTTAGAAAAGAAAGGAAATTACGAATGGATTTTAAGTCACTGTTTTTTTCGCTTAAGCTTTTGCTGATACAGATGCAGCTCAAAATGACACCCGAAACAGTTTACTACATCAACGGCTCGGAAACTCTTCCGCCGCCTCTTCCAAAGGAAATTGAAAAAGACATTATGGAACGCATAGTACAGGGTGACGAGAGTGCGAGAGAACCCTTGATAACTCACAATTTAAGACTTGTGGTGTACATTGCAAAGAAGTTTGAATCCTCTGCTGCTTCCGTTGAAGATCTAATTTCAATCGGCACAATAGGACTTATCAAAGCTGTGAACACGTTCCGTCCCGAAAAAAACATCAAACTTGCGACTTATGCTTCAAGATGTATTGAGAACGAGATACTTATGTTTCTGCGTAAAAGCTCACAACTGAGAAACGAAGTATCAATTGATGAACCGCTGAATGTTGACTGGGACGGCAACGAACTTTTGTTAAGCGATGTTCTCGGAAGTGACGTTGATGTTGTAAACGCAGACATAGAGCAGGAGATTGAATATAATCTTGTTCTGTCGGCAGTGGAGAATCTTTCACCGAGAGAAAAGCAGATTATGGAGCTTCGCTTCGGACTTCACGGCAAGGGCTCGCATACACAAAAGGAGGTTGCCGATATGCTCGGAATATCGCAATCGTATATTTCGAGATTGGAGAAAAAAATAATTAAAAAACTTAAAACCGATTTAGAGAAAACAGGGAGTATAAATTAACTTTTTGTTGTGATAAGTTCCAAATTATACTCGAAAGCTAAAAGATTTACCATTTTAAAGTTTGCGGGCGACGGAACACCCCAAGAAGTCAAGCCGTTAGGTGTAGACTGATTGGTAGGTGTTCCTAGTGGTCTTGCACCATGCAAGGGCAGCCCTTGTCGCTGACGAAGTCAACTTTCAAAGAAAAGCAAACTACCCCCAGCGAAACTAGATAAACTTTCTACCTGAATCCGCAAAGTTCATATCTCCTTAACATACTATAAGTCCCATATAATCTATGATTTTATAACATTTATTGAGTGAATTTTTCTTCACCAAATGGGTGCAGAAAATGATTGGCAAAATTTAAAAAGCTTAGTGTTCATGGGGATTTTTAACGATTTATTATTTTGAGTTTTACGGATTCAGGGAATTTCCAATAATTTTCAGAATATTATAAGCAAGAATCGTCAGATCAATCACCAGCTTATTTGTTTCAAATTTACAGGAAGGAATACGTTCTATATCCATTTTGATTTCATTGTGATACTGCTCACATTCACCATGGGCATGGTAAGATTGGATATATCCATTTGACAAAATCGATTTCATTTTCATTCAGCCATTGTAGCATTTCTTCCTGAACCTGTCAAAGGCAAGCCGCCTGTGGCGGTGGCTGGAACTTATTATACAATCAACTAACCTTTATTTTATGCAATCATATAAATCTTCCTTGGTCATTATAATTTTTTATTTTTTTGTCTTGACATAGGGGAGCACTTTAGTAAAATTTTTCTATCTGTACGGTTGAAATCAAATCGTAGGTTATCTTTCTTGGATCGGCAATTCGCTACGCTGTTGCCTGTTTTTGTTTGTGTCCGAAAATATTATTTTAGGGTTGATTTTTTTATTATTTGTATTTCTTGGATAGTTCGTTTAGTTTCGCTGAGGGTAGTTTATTTTTCTTTTATAGTTGGTTTCGTCAGCGAGTTCTGCCCCTGCTGGTACAAGACCACTAGGAACACCTACCAATCAGCTGTCGCCTACGGCTTGGCTTTTTGGGGGTTCCGTCGCCCGCAAGCTTTGAAAAGCTTGACCAAACTTTAACAAGCGTTGCAACCGTACAGCTACAAATTTTTTAAATCTTAAGAAAATCTTAAGGTTAAATTTATGCTTCCTTTAATCTGTCGTTGTATTATTTAAGCACAGGAGGCGAGATATATGCTTGAATGTAAAAATCTCATAAAAACATACAAAACCAAAACAGCAGTTAATGATTTAAGCTTTTGCGTTAATGAGGGCGAGGTGTTCGCATTGCTCGGCAGCAACGGTGCAGGCAAGACGACTACCATAAAAATTATTCTCGGTCTTATCAAGGCAAACAGCGGCACAGTACATATTCGTGACGGCGTAAGAATAGGTTACTCTCCCGATACCCCCTACTTTCCCCCGTTTTTAACAGGCTATGAAACAATGGAATATTATGCCGCTGTCGGAAAAATTCCGATAACGCAGCGTAAATCCCAGATAACCTCACTTCTTGAGATTGTCGGACTGAGCGCCGATAAAATAAAAGTCAAGGATTACTCGAAGGGTATGCTGCAAAGACTCGCTTTTGCTCAGGCACTTCTTGGTAACCCCGAGCTGCTGATTCTCGACGAACCTACCGCAGGGCTTGACGCTCTCGGTCGTATCGAGATAATAAAGCTTATCGGTGAGCTTAAAGAATCGGGAAAAACCGTGATATTGAATTCACATATTCTCAGCGATATTGAACAGGTATGCGACCGTGGTATCATTATGAACAAAGGCGTTCAGCTCGGTATATGGGAAAAGAATGCCGATAATGCCGGTCAAAGCCTACAGGAACATTTCGTGGAGCTTATAGGAGGTGCAGACGAATGATAGCTTTAATAGCTTTTAAAGAGAAAATACGCAGAAAAGTATTTTTCGCAGTGTTCGCACTGGCAGCATTGATAACCCTGATATTCAGTACAGGTGCGGCGACTGTCACAATAAACGGCGAATCCGTAACGGATTATAAAATACTTATGCCGACTATGCTTACCGTAATGAATGCGGCGAGCTGTGCAATGGCGGTGGCTTTGAGCCTGAACACCATACCAAAGGAATACGAAAGACATACAAATCAGCTGATATTCATCAGAGGTGTGTCACAGTCACGCTATCGCATTCAGCTTGCAATAGCCAATATAACGGCAAGCTTAGTATCTCACGCAATATTTTTTTCAGGGCTAGCCGTATACATCATCACAAGTAAAAATCCCTCGGAGCTTTTATGGGCAGTGCCGTCATATATGTATTCGGGAATAGGCATTGTGATTGTGAGCTTGTGTACGACCTGCCTGTCAATAGTATTTTCGGAAATGGCAGCAGGAGTTATTTCTGTAGTGATAATGCTGATTGGTGTTTTCTATCCGATGATTGAGCTGCTTAAAGGCATAGCAGGAGGATTGTCGGGAAAAATTTTTAAAGCCCTGTTATTTGTGCTGCCAAATCTTCACGGCATACAATCAGCGGCAGGCTGTTTGATAACCGAACACACCTTTGACCTGCACATTATGTTTGTGGCTCTGTTTTACGTTTATTTGTTTGCACTCGGAATTATCCTATTCCGCAGAAAGGAAGATTGATATGAAAATTTCTAATATAATAATTACTGCCGCAATCGGTATAGGCTTGCTCAGCGGTGCAATATTCACAAAACCTTTCGGACTGAGTGACGAAGACAGAGCCTGCTACGAAACTGCGGTTTCACTCCAATACGCCGCCGATAATATAGGCTTTACGGATTTTTATCTGACCGATTACCCGGTAAGCGTTTGTGACGGTAAAAATGATTATGTGCTTATCTCAAACGGCAACAGCTACGACGTTGTAAAACGTGCTCCGGTAATTGAAACACTTGCCGGAACAATCTATGAGGTTGACGGTCAGTACGAGGTTATCGTTCCGGCACGCTCACTTATGAAAAGTCTTGTCGGAGTTATTGGCGAAACCTGGAACGAAAACGAACAGGCAGCTATGATATGGCACGAAGCCTTTCATTGCTGGCAGATGAGTAATTATGAAGACAATATAGTTTCTATACTTGGCGAAAACAGCTTTGAAGATGATAGCTTTGGAGGGGCTCTTATCAACAGTCAATATACGGAAAATCCGAAGGCAGCAGAGCTTTTCCGCAAAC
Organism: uncultured Ruminococcus sp.; assembly: GCA_902801245.1. Classification (GTDB taxonomy): domain Bacteria; phylum Bacillota; class Clostridia; order Oscillospirales; family Acutalibacteraceae; genus RUG592. The sequence goes on along the minus strand of CADCHW010000004.1, from coordinate 554 downwards.
AGCTTGTTCTGCTTTCCGATTGTATCGGTGAAAAAGATGTTGACATTATAAAAGAAAGCATAGTAAAATATAAGAAGCTTGACGAGGAGCGTTTATCATTGCTGAGTGAAGATACTGTATGCCTTGAAAAATATTACACAAGAGTCGAGGGCACGGCAAGCTATGTTGAAGCTTGTATATGCAAATCGCAGGACGCAAATCGCTATGAATCGGAATATCAGAGCAGGCTCGCAGAATACTCCGAGGGTTCCGAAAAATACTACACACTTGGGCGGTCACAGTGTATGCTGCTCGACAAGCTCGATTCAAACTGGAAAACAGAATACGATTTTTCCGATGATTTGATAGATTTAATTTATGAGAAATTGGGTGTATAATAAAATGGATTACATTGTACTTGCTGCCGATGACGAAACAGAATTGCTCGATGCATTGGAACTGTATGCCGAGCGTGACCGTATCCGACTGATAAAAACGGATAATGGGAACGCCGCATATGAGCTGTTTAAAAGGGAGCATCCTCACCTTGTTTTGCTTGATATTATGATGCCCGG
>CADCHW010000003.1:160040-195791 GCA_902801245.1 uncultured Ruminococcus sp. | reverse complement strand
TTATCCATATTAGGGTGTGTTAAAATTCAAGTTTTTTTCGATGGTTAAGCCATTTTTATCGACTTTACCCCCCTAAAGATCGAACGTTACAGTTTAATTTTCAGTTTTTCAACTGTTTTTAAAACAAGCGGAAGTTCACGAAATGCAAGAAATCCCGGCATATACGGTACATTAACTTTATCACTATATTGTTGCTTGTCAATAACATTATGCGTAATATAATCAATTACAACAGCACAGCATACAGCATATTCATCATCGTTTTCATTTTTCCAATAAGCCAAATCTACACCTGCAATAGTTTTTATATCAGACTTGGAAAAATAATTATTACAATCTATTTTGTTTTTTAATGAATTTTGCACATTTATGAATTCTTTCTGTAATTGATTGTAATCAAAATAATTCAACAGTATCACCTACAAAAACATATCAATAGTATTTAAAAAATTCCGCATTGCGGAATTTTTCTTAAGTTGTGGATAGTGATTAATATCTATTTAAAATTATAAAAATCCTGTATATTTCATTAACAAAAAATATACAGGATAAATATTACATTACTGAATTTAAAGTGTTGCCACAAAGTCTTTAAGATAAGCCTTGAAGTCCTCGCCTATTTCATTGTGTCTGAGAGCCGTTTCAACTGTAGCTTTCATAATGCCGAGCTTATTACCCATATCGTATCTTGTGCCCGTGTACTCAACGGCGGTCATACCTTTTGTGACGGCAAGCTCTTTCATAGCGTCCGTAAGCTGAATTTCACCGCCTGCACCGGGAGCGGTATTGTCAAGGATATCGAAAATTTCCGGCGGAAGAATACATCTGCCGAGGATAGAATAAAGCGAGAGAACCTCTTCCGGTGTCTGCGGCTTCTCAACCATATCAGTACACTTGAAGATGTTATCTCTGATGTTGTCAACCTTTAACGAACTGTACTTGCTGATGTCCGATTCGGCAACTTTCTTAATACCGAGAACGCCCAAACCGAACTCCTCGTATGCCTTAATCAGCTGACCGCAGGCAGGCTCTTCGCCCATAATAACGTCATCGCCGTAGAGAACAGCGAACGGCTCGCCGCCGACAAAATCTCTTGCACAGTTGATAGCGTGACCAAGACCCTTTGTTTCCTTTTGACGAACAAAGTAAATCTTGGCAAGCTTTGAGATATCTACAACCTCGTTGTAAACGTCCGTTTTACCTCTTGAGCTAAGAGCAAACTCAAGCTCGGGAGCTCTGTCGAAATGGTCTTCAATAAGACCCTTGCCACGGTTTGTAATGATAAGAATATCGGTGATACCCGACTTTACAGCCTCCTCAACAATATACTGGATAGCCGGCTTATCAACTATGGGAAGCATTTCTTTAGGCATAGCCTTGGTTGCCGGAAGTACTCTTGTACCAAGTCCTGCTGCCGGAATGACAGCCTTTCTAATCTTCATAATTAAATCTCCTTTTTAACACGTGAAAATATTTTTTGTGTTTTTACTTTTTCTACTGAATTTTAGTTAAGAGTAAATAGAGAAAAACATTTTAAAGTAATAGTGGTCTAAATTGATAATATTGCCGCTTACAAAAGTGAAAAACTTATGTTTTTAAGTTATACTAAAGAGCAGTAAGATTTAGCATTTTTCTTTCTTAGACCGGCAATTCGCTACGCTGTTGCCTGTTTTGGTTTTTATGGAAAGATATTTTTTGAAAAGTGATTTTGTTGTTTGCTGTTGCAGTTTGTTTAGTTTCGCTGAGGGTAATTTATTTTTCTTGTTCCGTCAGCGAGCGGGGCTCTGCCCCTGCACCCCGCAAGCTTTGAAAAGCTTGACCAAACTTTAAAATGCTAAATCTTTTAGATTTTGAGTATAAATTCAATTAAAAAACAGCATTAAGTAAATCAAACTGAACGCACCTGCTACAAACGGATTTACTCCGCCGCTCAGATATATCGCCTGTGCCGTCTGCTTGCTGTCAAGCTCTTCTTCCTTTGCAAACTTCTTAACCGATTGTATACGCTTTACACAATGATTGTAATACAATTTGTTTCCTATAGCACCACACACTATCATTAATACTATCTGTAAAATAAACAGTAAACTCGGTATTATAAACATCAATTGTTCAAACGACGACAGCTGCATCATATTTTCGGACATTTGCATATACTGGTCAAAGCTTAGATTTGCCTTTTGGTCGGCATTAACACCTATACTTTCCATAAGCCTGTTCATAATGTCAAGACCGTATCTCTGTGTAATGTAGTATCTTGTTGCATAAATTACTGCCTCAATTGAGAAAATCAGCGAGCCTATTTTGTAAAGTTTTCTGTAAAGAAACCATATTCCCGAAAACAGGCACGCAGAAAAGTTAAACTTGCTTTTCTTTCTTTTAATTTGGTCAAACACTCTCATATAATACGGAGTATTGATTGACACAAAGCTTGCCAAATCGGCAGCTGTCACATTTTCCTCAAACACCGCATCGGCAGGCACACCGGAAAGCGGGTCGGGCGAATAAGGCACAGCCTGAGGAGGACTGGGCACGTCAAAACCGCCTGTCGGCTGATTTGTGGGAGTTACCTGACCTTCTGTGTTCATCATCGGAATAGGCGGAACTTTTACAAACTTCACACCGCACCTGTTGCAATAATTAGCTTCCGTTTTGTTAAATTCTCCGCATCGGGGGCAAGGTATTTCTTTTCTTACGGAAACAATGTTACTTTCCGAATTGCCTGAGTTTTCTCTTACGATATTGGTTCCCGGAAAATTTGTTTGATTTTCATCAGACTTATTTTCTTTTACACCCTGAGCAGACATTTTTATTTTATCAAAACCCTCAAATACAAAGCCGTTTCCGTGTTTGTCAACATTCGGGCAGCCTTTGTTCTCTTTATAGCATACTCTGTGTGACGGAGTTCCGCAGTCGGGGCATACTACTACATCATCGTCCTCTTTAAAATCTTTGCCGCAAACTCCGCATTTTAATCCAAGATAGTCTATATTAATCACATCCCTATCTGATTGTATACATTTACAAGTGATACACTTTCTATTATTATACCAAAATTTTCATAAGATTACAAGTTATATTTTTTATTTAACTGTTTTTTTAACAAAAACTCCAAACTATAAACAAACCGTAATGTTTTTTTATACATTATAAATACTTTTGCTCTACACTTAAAATCCGTATAAAATTAGACTTTACATTTTCCGTTTTTCATAATATAATAGAATAAGAAACGGATTATGAGAGGTAAAAATAACATGGTACAGTTTGAAGAATTAAAGCTAGCCGTTGAGGAGCTTAAGCCGGAGATTGATGATTTGGCAGACGCACTCGGATTAAAGGCTTGCGAATCCGAAATTGAACAGCTCGAATACAAAGCCGCAGAACCCGGCTTCTGGGACGACACGGAAAATTCACAGAAGATTTTGCAGAGAACGGGATTTCTGAAAAATAAAGTCGAGAGCTACAATCAGCTTGTAAGCGACTATGAGGATACTCTTGCACTTATCGAGCTTGGTGACGAAGAGGAGGACGAGTCCATTCTTGAGGAAGCTCAGGCTGATTATGAGAAAGTGAAGTCCAATCTTGAATCACAAAGACTCTCTACCCTGCTCACAGGCGAGTACGACAAGAACAACGCTATTCTTACGTTTCACGCAGGAAGCGGCGGCACGGAAGCTCAGGACTGGGCGGAAATGCTCTACAGAATGTACGGTCGCTGGGCGGAAAGACACAATTTCAAGGTTAAGACTATCGACTATCTTGACGGCGACACGGCAGGTCTTAAGAGTGCCGTTATCCTTGTTGAGGGCGAGAATGCTTATGGCTATTTGAAGAGTGAAGCAGGTGTTCACCGTCTTGTGCGAATTTCTCCGTTTGACAGCTCGGGCAGAAGACAAACCTCGTTCGCATCTCTTGAGGTTATGCCAGAAATTGAAAAGAACACGAACATCACTATTCCGGCTGAGGATATCAAAATGGACGTTTACCGTTCGAGCGGTGCAGGCGGTCAGAAGGTCAACAAGACTTCTTCGGCGGTTCGTCTTACGCATATTCCCACGGGTATTGTCGTTGCGTCACAGATTGAGCGTAACCAATTCCAGAACAGGGAAATCGCTATGCAAATGCTTATTTCAAAGCTTGTAGAAATCAAGGAGAAAGAACATCTTGAAAAGATTGAGGATATCAAGGGTGTTCAGAAAGAAATTTCATGGGGCAGTCAGATTCGCTCCTACGTGTTTATGCCCTATACTCTTGCAAAAGACCACAGAACGAAGTTTGAATCGGCTAATATTCAAGCCGTTATGGACGGTGAGATTGACGGATTTATCAATGCTTATCTGAAAGCTGAAAGTCAAGGCTCGCTTGAAGAAGGCGAATAAGTTCAAATCATAGCTGTAACCGTTTCTTTAAAAATAAAGAAACGGTTTTATTTTTATAAAAATATTGCAAAGCATCGAGAAATATAGTAAAATATTCATATATTAACCCTCGGAGGTGGAAATATGAAATGTCCGTATTGCAGTTTTGAAGAGAGCAAGGTCGTTGATACACGTCTGATAGATGACGGTGAGAAAATTCGCCGCCGCCGTGAATGTGTGAAATGCGGAAAGCGTTTTACAACTCACGAGGTAATTGAATCAGTTCCGGTTATCGTTATCAAAAATGACTGCTCCAGAGAACCCTTTGACAGAAATAAGCTTTTCTCCGGTCTGCTCAGAGCCTGTGAGAAACGTCCCGTATCGATTGAAACAGTTGACAGTATCACTAACCAAATTGAAAATACTATTCAGAATTCGCTTGTTCGTGAAATTACATCAAAGGAAATCGGCGAGCTTGCAATGGACTCTTTGAAAACCGTTGACGAGGTTTCATATGTGAGATTCGCTTCTGTTTACAGGCAGTTCAAGGATATCAACAGCTTTATGGAAGAGCTGAACAAACTATTATCAAGCAAATGATATTTTTAGGATAATACAATAAAAGGATATACCTATTATATGGTATATCCTTTTTGGTTGTTATATTTACAGATTGTATTATGTTTTATCGGGAATTTTTCTAAGATATTTGTAACATTTCTTATACTCAAGATATGCGTTACGATATTCTTCGGACGTTGGATTATATCCGCCGAACGCTGTTCGTTCAAAGAGCTGCAAAAGCTGTTCGGGAGCTGCACCTCTGGTAGAGTTTATATATTCTCTCAGCATATTAACCGTGTATGAGCTGTAATCACTGTTTGATGAAAAATTTATAAGCTTGATTACATTTGCATACAGCCTTAACGTCTTTTCTTTGGGATTCCCAAACATTTGCCTTATACGGAAAATACATTCAATAATTCTGTCACTCAGCCATATAAATATTACAAATACAGCAACAACAATAACTATCAAAAAGCGACCAATAACTTGTAAAAATGCAACAAAAAAATTACTGCTCTTATCATCTTGGGTAATTTCCATATAATCCGACACGGTTGGGTCAAAGGTGAGCCAACCTGCACCGGGGATATAAACTTCTACAAAAGCATGTGCATGCTTATCGCGTATAACAAATGTATCTTCATCAGATTTTTCAAATGCCGCAAAACCCTCTACATATCTTGCCGGAAGATTAATGCTTCTTGCCATGAGCGTCATAGCTGTTGCATAGCTTGTACATACACCTGTCTTGCTATCAAAAATAAAATAATCTATAGACTGATTATCCGGAACATAATCTTCGTCATAGATATATCCGTTCTGTTCAAAATATTGTTCAAGTGCAAATGCTTTCTCTATATCCGAATAAGAATTTTCCGTTATTTGAACCGCAAGCTCCGCCACTTCATTTGATATATTGCTTTTATCGGAATAAAGTTCGCTTGCGGAGATATAATCTTCAAGCAGTTTTTCCGCTGCCTCCGAATTGTTTTGTGAGAGAAATTTTATATAGTCCTCAGCCGAAAAACTCAGCTGTTTGGCATAACCGTAAAGCTCAGGTGTTTGGTCGTAAAATTCAAAGCTGTCGTCAAACGTGGAACTTTCTTCATCATATTGGTATCCTCTGTAAACCGAACTTTGTATGAATTTTATATACCGTGGAGAATACAATTCGGAAAATTCAGTTATTGTTCCTAACGGTGCTGGAAGATACACAGGGTTAAAGCTGTCACTGTACACCCGACCGTCTTTGACTGTAATACAGCTTTTCGGATTAATATCCGTTTTAGTGCCGCTTTCATCAAAAATGCTCTGCATATCGTTAAGTATATCCTCAATTGAATACTCGGGATATTCTTCAGTATAAAAAAATATATATCTGTCGTTACTGTAATCTATCTCCCATACATCGCCGTTAAACTTATCGTAAGGCTGAGTGCGAAGATAGTACACGTTATTGCTGCCGTTTGTATCGAAATAAAATAGAGGTTCTCCGTTATAGTTTTTTGCTCCGTATCTGGGCGAAGAGGTACTCTGAAGCTCTTCCAGCGACGAACCCATATCGCCTGCACCGCCTGTTAAAGCATAATCAAAATAATTGGCATTACGTTCAAGCTTTGAAATGTAAACAGGTTTTTCTATCATCATAGTAATTGTACCCGTAACAGAAACAAATATCGCTATGCTTATGATATATGAACGGTCGATTTTCAGCATTGTCCGCTCTCGCTGCTGCTGTGCCGGGTCGGTACGCCTGTTATGAACAACTACAGCAAGATACAGCATAACTATTACGGTTGCCATAAATTCGGGCATAACATTCACACGTCTTGAATAAATTACAAACGGAAACAATATGCAAAGCATAACTCCCAGTGTTCGATAACGTACCTGTGTAAAATAATACAGTATGGAAATAATAAAGAAACCTCCGCCGATAAAAACAGCATTTAAAAATAAAGGTCTGAATGTATCGATTTCTTCCAAGCCGTAAAACCACAGCATAGGAGCTCGCCAATTTCCGATTTGCTCTGTTCCGATATATGTCATAAATATGCTTATGCCTACTACAACAATAAGAATAACAGTATATATCAATCCGCCTATAAATTTTTTACTTTTTAGCTTATCAAAAAAAACGAACAAAAAATATTCAATTATCAAAAACAACAGCGTGTAAGGTATTGCCAAATTTTTATAAAATGTATAAATGACGGAAAAACATATAGACGCACCCAACAGCATAGGGCAAATATATAAGCTGATTTTGTCGGAAAGCCGAGATAAAATCGCTTTACCCATTGATTTATTATTATCTTTTGATTTTGTATTGAATGACATAACTCACCCCTCATTCAGTGCTATGATTGTTTTTTCAGTTCAAAGTCATCAGATATAACCCACATTTCAGACGTAAGCTTTGATAAACCCGAGGATACGGCAGATATCATCAGTATACCGGGAATCTCGGAAACAATCTGAGCTGCCGAATCGGGAAAATCGGAAGTCGCTGTTGTAAAGCAAATAGGTGTTTTACCAATACTTACTATCTCGGGCGGAACTGCGTTCTTTACGGTGCATGGCTCAAAACTTGACAGCATTTCCTGAAGAGTATATATATCCGATAAATTGCGGATATCCACTTTATACCAGATATCTTTTTTTGCAAAGAAAAATGTTGTTTCTTTTCCCTCACGCACAAGCATAGTAAATACAGCCAACATTCCCTCTATTACATTATCATGTACGGAAAGAGTTAAATCATTTTCCGAAAGCTTCGGAGAATCCAAAAAGAATATCTGTCCCGACTCTGTGACTTTTTCGTCAAGCCTTATCATATAAATATCACGCTTTGAAGATAATTTCCAGTTTATCCGTTTGATAGAATCTCCGGGATAATATTCTCTGTAATCGTAGCCGGGCTGTCCCGTTTGACCCATAGCTGTTTCATCGGTTTCCTCTTCGTCATCGTCATTATCGGAAAACAGAACCGCCGTTTTAAGAAAGTCAGTCTGAACGGGAACATCGGGAATGTTCGGGTACACAGATAATTTCATAACAGTATTTTCGGCGGCTTTTTTCAATCTAAAGCGAAATATTCCCAGATAATCACTAATCAACACCTTGTTAATGCAAACCTCTGCCGCACCCGAATATTTTGCCGTTAAAGGAATTTTTATCGTATTAATATTTTGACCTGCAAGAGATACTCTGCAAATATCCGTTTCCTTGGAAAGCTGAGGAGTACAAGCTATATGAAGCTCTATTATCGGAGTAGGTATCATAAGCTTTTTGCTTATAGTTATTACACAATTCAGCTCCTCCCCTTTCGATACAGAAGTTTTATCAAGCTTAAACTCTGTTCTCACCGAACGCATTACAATAAGCGTAACCGCAACAGATACAAAAAATGCACAGCCGAGTGCCGTAGCAATAAGTATTCCGAAAGTACCGTTCAGTAAATACATCACTGCAAGAGCAATTCCAATACAGCCGAGATACGAAGCAAAAGCAGAAATCGTTTGATAAACACTGCTTGTCTTTGTCTTCTGCGTCATTCCTATTTCTCTGTTGAAAATATTTTTATCTTTATTGTTCATCGCAAATCACCGCTATGTATTGTATTACTGCAAAGGAGCGGAAACAGTTTTGGCTATTGCCTGCATGACTTCCTCCGAACCTGAATATGCAGATTTGCCTTTAGGCGAAAGCATAAGCCTGTGAGAAAGCACAGCAGGCATTATAGCCCTTACATCATCTGGAACAACATAATCTCTTCCGAATATATAAGCGATTGCTTTTGACGCTCTGAGCAAGGCAATTCCCGCACGAGGAGAAGCTCCCAGCTTGACAAGCTCGGAATTTCTTGTTGCATTCAGCAGGTCAACAATATATTTTTTAACACTGTCGGTACAGCGAACCTTTCTGACCTCTGCAATATGCCGCATAATGTCATCAAGGCTCATTACCGCTTCAAGTCTGTTTGTAAACGTGTTTGTTTCGGAACGTGTAATAATATCAAATTCTTCCTCCGGAGAGGGATAGCCCATTGATATTTTCATAATAAATCTATCCATTTGTGCTTCGGGCAGATGATATGTACCGTAGGTTTCAACGGGATTCTGTGTAGCCAACACCATAAATGGCGAGGGCAGCGGCATTGTATTTCCGTCAAGAGAGATTTGATGTTCCTCCATAACCTCAAGAAGACTGGACTGTGCTTTCGGCGAAGCACGGTTTATTTCGTCTGCCAGCAAAAAATTACACATTGCAGCTCCAACCTTATATTTAAACTCTCTTGTCTGGGGGTCGAGCATAGAAAATCCTACGATATCCGAGGGCATTATATCGGGTGTAAGCTGAATTCTGTTGAAATGTCCGTCCACTGAATTTGCCAGTGCAGATACAAGCCTTGTCTTACCTACTCCCGGCACGTCCTCAATGAGAATATGTCCCTCCGAAAGCATTGCAGCAATCACACATATTACAGAATTTCGTTTGCCGATAATTACTTTTTCAATATTATTCATTAATTGTTCGATTTGCTGATTCATTATATATTCCTCCAATCCGATGTAAATTTAAACATAAGCTTCCGATTTTAAATTTCTAAAACAGCTCACAGAGTTTTCCCTGTGAGCCTTTTTTACCGAGTATGCTCTTTGCATAATTTATATTACAGTGTTTCTGTTTTTCACTAATACTATTGTACCATATCCGAAAAATAATATCAAGAGAATTTAATAAAAAAAGACAACACATAAATATTTTTTCGGTTGTTTTTGATATATGACTTCTTAACCGTACAATTTAAAAAATTCGTTTCAGCCAAAGCTTAGGAACTGTCAGAAAATAATTTGCACATTTATACTTGTCTAATTTGTTCAACTTATTTCCCAACAGTTCCTTACTTTATTCGTCAAGCTTCAGCTGCAAACTTTCCGCTTCTTCCCCCGACGGCAATGCACCAAGCGTTGGCAATGTCTTTGATCTGTAACGTTTCGGGTTCACAAATCTTCCCTCTTCGTACTTTTCAAGCTTCATCAGGATATGTCCCTTTTTAAGCCGCATAGCCGCAACGCCCTGAGTATTTCTTGTAGTTTTAAGAGGAATAGCTCCCGAATGCAAAAGGAGCATTCGTCCTGAGGTTGATGTCATAACGATATCGCAATCCTCTTCAATAAACAGGATATCCGCAAGCGGTGCTTTATCGCTGTAGGCATTTGCAAGCTTCTTTCTGTTCGTCTTTGTTGCGTACACGTTCAGCGGAACTTTGGCAAGCTTGCCGTTTTCATATCCGAAGAGAATAAATCCCTCGTAATTCTTTGTGACAAGCATTGAAACGGGAACTTCCTCTTCGTCCATTCCCAGCTTCACCGCAACGAACTCACCTAGAACACTCGCCTTTGTATCGGGAAAATCCGCTGCCTTAGCTTTGTAGACTTGACATTTATTTGTAAAGAAAAGCAAGTCGGCGGTATTGGTTGTTTCATAGCTCTGATATATGATGTCGCCCTCTTTGAGCTTTTGTTCGGCTTTCATACGCAATGACTGCGGAGTAATTTTCTTGAAATAGCCCTCTTTGGTAAAATATAGGTTTACATTGTAATCGGGAATTTCGGGAACAATTTCGACATCTTTGATTTCCTCGGGGTCAATCAAAGTGGTAACTCTGTCCTTGCCGTACTTTTTGGCAACCTCTTTAAGCTCCGCAACGATGATATTTTTCACCTTGACTTTGCTTGCAAGTATTGCTTGTAAACTGCTAATTTCCTTTTCAAGGTCTTCTATTTCTTTGGTACGCTTTAATATGTACTCTCTGTTCAGATGCCGCAGCTTGATTTCGGCAACGTACTCTGCCTGAGTTTCGTCAATACCAAATCCAATCATAAGGTTCGGAATAACTTCCGTTTCTTCTGCTGTTTCTCTGACAATTTTAATTGCTTTATCTATATCGAGAAGTATTTTCTCCAAACCTTTCAGTAAGTGAAGTTTAGCCTGTTTCTTATCCAAATCATACGCTGTACGTCTGCGAACACACTCCACACGGAACGCTATCCACTCTTCAAGAAGCTCCTTAACTCCGAGTACTCTCGGCACACCTGCGATAAGAACATTGAAGTTGCAGGCAAAAGAATCTTCAAGCGGTGTCATTTTGTAAAGCTTCTGCATAAGGATATCGGGGTCAACATTACGCTTTAAATCGATAGTTACTTTTAATCCGTCAATACCTGTTTCATCTCTGATATCGGAGATTTCCTTTATTTTACCTGCTTTCACTATGTCGATAATTTTTTCGATAATAGCTTCGCAAGTGGTAGTCGGCGGAATACTCAAAACATCAATACAGTTTGCACTGCTGTCATATTTATAAGTACCTCTTACCTTAAAGCTTCCTCTTCCCGATTCGTAAATTTGACGGATAACATTCACATCATAGATAATCTGACCTCCTCCGATAAAATCGGGGGCAGGTAGAGTTGACATAACATCGTGATTTTTATCCTTGATGATAGCTATTGTAGTTTCGCAAAGCTCTTTGAGGTTAAACGAACAAATTGAACTTGCCATACCTACCGCAATACCCGTGTTCGCATTCACTAAAACAGAAGGAAAGGTTGCCGGAAGAAGAGTAGGTTCTTTCAAGGTATTGTCGTAGTTGTCCACAAAATCAACAGTATCTTTATCGATATCTTTAAAGAGTTCGTTACAGATAGAATCAAGCTTTGCTTCGGTATATCTTGATGCCGCCCAAGCCATATCACGGCTGTAGAATTTACCGAAGTTACCCTTACTGTCAACATAAGGGTGAAGAAGAGCCTCGTAGCCACGGCTAAGACGAACCATAGTATCGTAAATAGCTGTATCGCCGTGGGGGTTGAGTTTCATTGTCTGACCCACAATATTAGCCGATTTAGTTCTTGTCGCACCTAAAAGTCCCATTTTATACATAGTGTACAGAAGCTTTCTATGCGACGGTTTGAAGCCGTCAATCTCAGGAATGGCACGGGATAAAATAACGCTCATTGCATATGGCATATAATTTTCTTTAATTGTGCTGACAATCTCCTGATTGACAACCTCGCCCGCACCTTTAATGACACCTTTCATTTTCGGTTGTGTGTTAGTGTTTTTTTCACGTTTTTTTCTTGGCATAATATTTCCCTCCTCTCCTCATCAGCTTACATCGAGATTATCTATATAATCCGCACCGTATTTCACAATATAATCCTTTCTGCCGCTGAGATTATCGCCGAGGAGAATATCGAATATTTCGGCAGTTTTTTCGGCATCATCTGGCATAACCTTGATAAGTCGTCTGGTGCTTGGGTTCATTGTGGTTAAATTCATCATATCGGGTTCATTCTCGCCAAGACCCTTTGAACGCTGCACGGTAAATTTCTCCTTGCCGATTTCTTTTATATACTCTTCCTTTTCCTGTTCGGTATAGGCGAAATAAATCTGATTCTTCGCAGTAATTTCGTAAAGAGGTGATTCCGCAATAAACACCTTGCCCTCTTTTATAAGAGTTGGGGTAAGTCTGTAAAGCATTGTGAGCAGAAGAGTTCTAATCTGGAAACCGTCAACATCGGCATCGGTACATAGAATTACCTTATTCCACCTGAGCATATTAATATCAAACATAGACAAATTTTTATTTGATTTCGACTTCGTTTCAACTCCGCAGCCAAGAACTTTCAGCAAATCTGTAATAATTTCGCTTTTAAAAATCTTGCTGTAGTCGGCTTTCAGGCAGTTGAGAATTTTACCTCTGATAGGCATAATCGCCTGAAAATCGGGATTTCTCGCTTGTTTACACGCTCCGAGAGCCGAATCACCCTCCACGATAAAAAGCTCTCTTTGGGCAGTATCCTTACTTCGGCAGTCAACAAATTTGGCAACACGGCTTGTCATATCCATATTGCTTGAAAGAGTTTTCTTGATATCAAGCCGTGTTTTCTCGGCACGTTCACGGCTTCGCTTATTCACAAGAACCTGACCTGCAATTTTCTCCGCTTCGATAGGATTCTCTATAAAATAAATTTCAAGCTGATGACGAAGAACTTCGACAAGTGCGTCTTGAATACCTTTATTATTGATAGCCTTTTTCGTCTGATTCTCGTATGACGTGACACTTGAAAACGAAGATATTACAATCACAAGACATTCTTCAACATCGTTAAACTTAATCTTACTTTCACTCTTATTGTACTTTCCGTTCTGCTTCAAGTACGCATCAATCTGATACACAAAGGCATTTTTAACAGCGGCTTCATGAGCACCGCCGTGTTCGAGCCAGCTTGAATTATGGTAAAACTCCTGTGTTTTGACCTTATTGGAGAACGCAAGGGCAATATTCATTTTTGCCTTATACTCGGGTTTATCGGCTCTGTCACGAACCATTCTTTCAGCCTGCCACGACTGCACGCTTGTCAAGCCGTCCTCGCCGACAATTTCTTTCACATGGTCGGTTATGCCGTTATTGTAAAGAAACTCCGTTGTTTCAAAGCTCTTGCCGTTTTGCAGACGGAATATAAATTTAATGCCTGCGTTTACAATTGCCTGACGGCGGATAATATCCAAGAAATACTCTGTCGGGATATCAATATCCGTAAACACCTCCAAATCGGGGCGCCAACGGATTTTAGTACCTGTATCTTTCTTGTCGTAGGATTTCTTTTTCAAGCCTCCGACATTCTCACCCTTTTCAAAATTAAGGGTATAACGTTTCTTGTCACGGCGGATATCTACCTCCATAAACTCGGAGGAATACTGTGTTGAGCAAAGACCCAAACCGTTAAGACCGAGCGAATACTCATAATTCTCGCCCTCGCTGTTGTTATATTTTCCGCCTGCGTACAGCTCACAGAAAACAAGTTCCCAGTTATAGCGGTCTTCGTTCTTATTGAAATCAACAGGAATACCTCTGCCGTGGTCTTCGACCTCTATAGATTTATCCTCGTAATATGTGACTGTGATTGAATGTCCGTAGCCCTCTCTTGCTTCGTCTATGGAGTTTGAGAGAATCTCGAAAAACGAATGTTCACAGCCTTCAAGTCCGTCCGAGCCGAAAATAACAGCAGGACGTTTTCTTACTCTGTCTGCACCTTTTAATGATACTATACTTTCGTTATCATATTCAGGTTTACTTTTTCTGGTCATCTAAATAATTCCTTTTCTTTTACATTTAAAATAAAACTCTTGCAATATTTTAACTAAGAATTTCTTCCGTCAATTCATCGATTAATTCTAAATCAACCTCAAATTCTTCGAGAACTCCCGCTTTCAAATCTTCGTACAACTCTGCACCCGATTCTTCATCAAGAGATTCAAATTCTTCTAAATTTGTAATTCCATGGTCATTAAAAAGAGCAATAACAGCCTCCTTGACTTTATGTCTTTCCAATTCGTTCATCGTTGCTCTCCTTTCATCAAAGCCACATTTACTTACTGTCTTTCAGCTTTTGAATCTTATCCCTCAAGAATGCAGCGTGTTCAAATTCAAGCAATTTTGCGGCGGCTTTCATTTCCTTTGTAAGCTGTTCGATAAGCTGACGTTTCTCCTCTGCATTCAATCGTTTCTTAGGCTTCTTGTCATCGTCTGCGTGAGTGGAAATTTCAAGCACGTCGCTGACTTTCTTAATAATAGTTTTAGGAGTTATTCCGTGGTCTTGGTTATATTTCATTTGAATCTCACGGCGGCGAGCTGTTTCAAACAATGCTTTTTCCATTGACGGTGTAACGCTGTCGGCATACATAATAACTTCGCCCTCGCTGTTGCGTGCGGCACGTCCTATAGTCTGGATAAGACTTCGCTCACTTCGGAGAAATCCCTCTTTATCCGCATCGAGAATTGCCACCAACGCAACCTCGGGAATGTCAAGACCCTCTCTCAAAAGGTTAATGCCTACAAGTACATCAAAGTCACCCAGCCGCAAACCTCTGATAATTTCCATTCTCTCAACAGTATCTATATCATGGTGCATATAGCGTACCTTAATACCCATAGATTCAAAATAAGATGTCAAATTCTCTGCCATTTTCTTTGTAAGCGTTGTAACAAGCGTTCTGAAACCTTTTGCTGTTCGGGTGTTAATCTCGGAAATGAGGTCATCAATCTGACCCTCTGTCGGACGAACGGAAATTACGGGGTCGAGAAGTCCCGTAGGTCGGATAACCTGTTCGGCAACAAGCTCACTCTTTTCAAGCTCAAAATCACCGGGGGTCGCAGACACAAACACCGCCTGATTTATTTTACTGTAAAATTCGTCAAAATTCAAGGGGCGATTGTCAAAAGCCGACGGAAGTCTGAAACCGTATTCTATAAGATTTTCCTTTCGGGCGTGGTCGCCTGCATACATTCCCCGAACCTGCGGAAGAGTTACATGCGACTCGTCAACAAACAAAAGAAAATCTTTCGGAAAATAGTCAAGTAATGTATACGGCATACTTCCGGGGACTCTGCCCGAGAGAACTCTCGAATAATTTTCAATACCCGAACAAAATCCGATTTCAAGCAAAGATTCAATGTCATACCGTGTACGCTGTTCAATTCTCTGTGCTTCGAGAAGCTTACCCTCGCTGCGGAAATATTCAAGCCTTTTGTCAAGCTCCTTTTCAAGCTCCTTTATTGCAGCCTGCATTTTATCCTGCGGAACGATATAATGTGAAGCCGGATATATTGCTGCATGTTTGAGATTTGCGATATGTTCACCCGTGAGCGGATTTATTTCGCTTATTCTGTCGATTTCATCTCCGAAAAACTCAACTCTGATTATATTATCTCCGCTTGCCGCAGGAAAAATTTCCACAACATCTCCCCTGACACGAAATTTATTTCTCACAAAATTAATATCGTTTCTCTCATATTGCAGCTCAACAAGCTTTTTAAGAAGCTCGTCACGTGATTTTTCCATACCCGGACGAAGTGAAATAACCATTGTACGGTAATCGATAGGGTTACCCAAGCTGTAAATACACGACACACTGGCAACAATTATTACATCTCTGCGTTCCGAAAGTGCAAGCGTGGCACTGTGTCGGAGTTTATCGATTTCATCATTGATTGACGAATCCTTTTCAATATATGTATCTGTTGAAGCGATATATGCTTCGGGTTGATAATAGTCATAGTAAGATACAAAATACTCCACGGCATTTTCGGGGAAAAACTCCTTGAACTCACTGCACAACTGGGCGGCAAGCGTTTTATTGTGTGCAAGGACAAGCGTCGGACGGTTCAGCCTTGCAATAACATTCGCCATTGTGAACGTCTTACCCGAACCCGTAACACCGAGTAAGGTTTGCTCTTTGTTACCTTTTTGTATGCTTTCAACTATTGCGTCAATAGCCTGCGGCTGGTCGCCTGTCGGTTGATACTCTGACTTTAATCTAAAACAACTATCGGACACAAAACTCACATCGCTTTCAAAAAATCTCAAAAAATTAACTATCTACTTTATTATACCACAAATTTGAAAAAGTACAATACAAAATTTTAACCGACCGGGCAATTTTATAAAATCACCGGGTCGGTTTTATTTTTGAAAAAATATTACTTTATATCAAGTACAATTTTCCCGTCATTTTCCGAAAGATTGATTTCCGTAAAGCTACCCTCTCCACGCATAACTATCTCGCTTGTGATAGCGTCCTCAACCTCTTTGCGGATATAATTTCTCAAATCTCTCGCACCGCTCTTGCCGCCACGGGATTTCTCCGCAATATAGGTAACAGCTTTGTCATCATAATTGAACGCAATACCTTTTTCCTTAAGAGATGTTACATACTCGTTAAGAAGAAGTTTTGCGATATCCTTGAAGTTTTCCTCTGTAAGGACGTTAAAGCTGATAATTTCGTCAACTCTTGCAAGAAACTCCGGACGGAGGAAATTCGACAATGCTTTCATAGCCTTTTCGCTGCTAATCTCGCTTTCACTCTTGTTGAATCCGAGAATACCTTCGTGAATGTCACTGCCTGCATTACTTGTCATAATAATAACAGTGTTCTCAAAATTTACAACTCTGCCGTGAGCGTCTGTAAGTCTGCCCTCGTCAAGAATCTGCAAAAGAATATTCAGCACATCGGGGTGAGCCTTTTCAATTTCATCGAAAAGCAGCACGGAATACGGACGGCGGCGAACTTTCTCGGTAACCTGACCTGCCTCGTCATAGCCTACATAACCCGGAGGCGAACCTATAATCTTTGAAACGGAATGCTTCTCCATAAACTCGGACATATCAAGTCTTATAAGAGTTTCGGGCGAATCGAAAAGCTCCACCGAAAGAACCTTTACAAGCTCCGTTTTTCCGACACCTGTCGGACCTACAAAAATAAACGATGCAGGGTGTCTTCTCGGACTAATCTGAACACGGCTTCTTCTGATAGCTGCCGCAAGTGCTTCAACAGCTTCGTTCTGACCGATGATTTTTGCTTTAAGCTTATCTTCCAAATCGGCAAGCTTTCTAAGCTCGTTCTCCTGAACCTTAGATGCAGGAATACCTGTCCACAGCTCCACAACGTGAGCGATATCGTCCTCTGTCACTGCTGTTGACAGCTCGTCCTTATTAAATGTGTCAAGCTTTTTATTAATTCGTGCAAGGTCTGTTCGCACAAGTGAAAGCTTTGCGTAATCAATGTCATCGGAGGAAGTCATTTCCTGTTCTCTCTCGCTTAGTCTGTCACGCTCCGCAGAAAGCTTCTGATACTCTGCGGCAACCTTATTTCTGAGTGAAGCACTTACACAAGCTTCATCAAGCAAATCAATTGCCTTATCGGGTAAAAATCTATCGGTAATATATCTCTCTGAAACTACTACCGCACGTCTGATAATTTGTTCGGTAACCGTTACATTATGATACTTTTCATAATAACCCTTAACGCCCACCAAAACTTCAATAGTATCGTCAATTGACGGCTCGGCAACCGTTACAGGCTGGAAACGACGTTCCAAAGCCGAATCCTTTTCAATATATTTTCTGTACTCGTTAAACGTAGTCGCACCGATAACCTGAATCTCACCTCTGGAAAGAGCAGGCTTAAGGATATTTGCGGCATTCATAGTACCCTCGGAATCACCCGTGCCGACAAGATTGTGAACCTCATCAATGAAAAGAATCACATTTCCGTGTTCCTTAATTTCAGATGTAAGACCCTTAATTCTAGCCTCAAACTGACCACGGAATTGTGTACCTGCAACAAGCGAGGTCAAATCAAGAAGATAAATTTGTTTATTCATCAATCTCTGCGGAACGTTGCCCGAAGCTATTCTTTGAGCAAGACCCTCCGCAATTGCCGTTTTACCGACACCGGGTTCACCGATAAGACAGGGATTGTTTTTTGTACGCCGAGAGAGAATCTGAATAACTCTGCCTATCTCCTGATCTCTGCCGATTATCATATCAAGCTCGTTATTTTCGGCTTTTTTTGTTAAATTTTCACAATATGTAGTGAGGTGCTTATATTTCTTTTTCTCCTTGCGGCTTTTTGAAGTGTTTCTTTCCTCATTGCCTTTCTTATCGGAAAACGAAGAAGCAGATGCGGAGGCTGCTGTCGAAGAATCATCGTTATTTCCTTTGAAGAATTTTCCTAAAAAGTTCGGGAACGGCGGTGCTCCGTGAGTAAAATCATCATCGGTTTCTTCGTCATCATCTTCCCCTGCAAAACCTTCGCCCATTGCCTGTGAATACATATCGCTTAACGCAGACATATTAAAGTCGCCGTCCTCATTAAGGAAGTCGCCCATCTGGTCATATATCTGATCAATTTCCTTATCGGAAATTCCCATTTTTTCCATTAAATCATTTACCGGTTTTATACCTAGCTCTCTGGCACACGAAATGCAGTAGCCGCTCGGCGAATTCAAGTCCTTATCGGTAGAAACAAAAACCACCGCAGGACGCTTTTTACATCTTATGCAAAACATAGTTTTCTCCTTAATTGTATATATGCTATAGATTATAGATTATAAATATTAACCATAGTTTAATAAACTTTTAAAAATTTTGTAATAGCGTATCATTGCTGTAAACATCAACACGAATGTAACCAAAAACAGGGTATTGACAAGCCAAAACAATTCTGTTCCGCAGAAATAAACTATTACCGATGTCAAAGCAGATACATAAAAGAAAAATGTCGCCGCTTTTCCGTACCACTGTGCTCGGGGCGGATTTATCGACCTTTTCAATAATATCAGCGAACCTGCTATCATTAAAATATCCTTAGTTACAAGTAATATTATTATCGGAAACAGTTGTGGAAACATCATACTCACACAGAATCCGACCGCAAATAATGTGAGTTTATCGGCGAGGGGGTCAAGATATTTTCCAAGCTGTGAGGTTTGATTGAAAGTTCGGGCGATGAAACCGTCAAGGAAATCTGTCACTCCCGAAAACATCAGCACAGTAAACGATGAAATATAATTACCGTTAAAGAACATTATCAAAAAAGGTATAATCAAAATAATTCTTATGCACGTCATTAAATTCGGAACTGTCATAATATTTTCGGAAAAAACAGAAGTAAATCCTTTAGCAATATTTTGCGGCTTTGTCAAATCTCATCACTCCATAGAAATAATTAAATTATTCTACTGCCTTTGTATTTGGTGATTCTGTATTTGTTTCAACAACACCCGTCAAAATCGGACTGTCGTAAATACCTTTGAATATTGTAGACTGTGAAATTGATTCATCTGAGATGATTTCGGGAACATGCTTCAAATGCGGAACTGCAATTCTGATGATAAAAGCAATCACAAGAATCAGCACAAAACCCTCAATGATACCGATAACCGCACCGAGAACTCTGTTGATTACGCCCACATAGGAATTGTCAATCTTACTGTTAATAAGCTTTGTAACCAGCTTGATAATCACCGAAATCAAAAGAAACAATACAATGGACACTATAAGCGAGATGAATGAAATCACAATCGGGCGGAGAAGCTCTTCAACCTTTTCGGGACCGTAGTTTGCCGCCGACGCAAGTTTATCCTGAGTAATTTTAAATCCGGGCATAGAGTTTACTACAAACTTCGGCATCGTGTCAAGAATATTCTCAATAAGAGAACCTGTACCCGAGGTCTTAAAAAGTGCTGAAGCATCGTTTACTTTTTCGATGATAACATCGTCAAATTCACCAAAATAAATTGCTTCTGCTATAGGATTAGCCAGTATCATTGTCAAAAACGAAGAAATAAAAGTACCGACAATTGAAACCAGTGTTTTAATTAATCCCTTTTTGTATCCAAAGAAAGCAAATACAGCAACAATTATAATTACCAAAACATCAAGTGCAACATTCATAATTATCATTCCTTTTCTTTCTGAAATTATTCTACTTTAAACTTATTTTGCGAATTTCGGAAACTCCCAGAATGTAGGAAGTTTTTTCCTGAGGAATTATGATACTTTTCGCATCTGTTCCGACCTCCCATTCTCCGAACGAATCGCCGTAAAAATTATAAAGATACAGCTTACTTGACGAAAGCAAAGCTATTTTGTCTTTTTTTACGTCAATAGAGAATACCTTTAAATCTGTAGAAAAGCTACCTGTTTCATTACCTTTTGTATCAATACTTACTATACTGCATTCTCTTTCGTCATCTGAGCGTGAGAGTGATACAGCAATATTATTCCCGTATGATACATTATATGCAGTTAAAACTCTATTGTTATAGCTGTAAGGTATTTCTTTTCCGCTGTCGCTGTAAATTACAGACACAAGTGAATCTGTGATAACAGCAAATCTATCCTCCTCAATGAACTTGACATCATAAATAATCTGGTCATTATAAGTATAAGTATATAACGGTTCTTCTCTTGTAAAGTCAAGCAAATATACTTGTGAAACAAGCTGACCGTCAATTGTATTCACAGCACCCACTGCCGCCATAGTTCCCTCATTATTAACAGAAACGGAAACAGCATAATAATCGTTAAAAGAATAACCAAAAAGGAATTCGTTATTCTTATCAAACACAGATAATTTAGCAAGATAACCTGTTTGGTCGGAGATTATTCCATAAATACCTATATCATTAATATCACAATCGGTAATTGCAGTACCCTGAGTGCCACGATACACCTCACCTTTATCGGATAAAATTCTGAAATCGGCACCGCCCTCGTTAAACGCAATAGAATAAATATTAGAACATTTCATCAGCGGATTAGTAAAATTATGCTGATATGAGTAAATTTTTTCACCGTCGTGATTCAAACGGACAATCGAAGTATCGCTAACATACATCAGTGCATTATTTGTGGATTTAAAATTATTTTCAAGTACAGATGTTCCCGAAATGTTAATACTGAAATTATCCTTTGTGGAGTCGGAAAAATTTACCCACTCTGCGACTTCCCGCAAACCTTGACGAACAGCCAAACGGAAGCGAGCTTTTCTTTTTATGTTTGGAATCATCTTTATTTTTATAATCGTATGCCATTATCATTCCCCCTTCCTTTTCATCAATATCATCAATCTAAGGAAAACTTGTGTAAACTCTTAACTTTTCAATTCGTTATTCACTCTTCTCCAAATTAATGACATTTCCCTTTTCATTATAAATGGTAAATCTGTTTATTTTATGATAGTTTTTAAGTTTTTTCGGAAGGCAAATCCAATTCATCGTCAAGATTTTCCGAATAAAGAACATTACATTTTTTACAAACATATATATAATCCTGCTCATACGGAGTACCCGCAGTGAGGACATTTCACAAACCATTCGATATCCCAGCCGTCCAATAATTCCCATTGAAACATATCTTTAAAATTACTATAACATTCTTTACAAATGCAATCGGATAAATCCTCTGTCACAAACCATTTTTGGTGTATATTGTCATTGACAGAATCCAAACAAAATGAACAGCTTTTTAAATGCGGTGCATTTTGGGATATCTCCTCACCGTCCGTAGGATTGATGTAAATATTTTTCAGCCGTGCAGGGTCATCAATGACAAGCAGCCGCCAATCGTCTTTTTCAATCATAAGCTTATCCCTCCGAGTATTATTTATAATAGTCGAATATTCTTTTATATAATTCTTTGGATTGTTCAATATTGCCGTATGACAACGGCTCATCTGCATACAACAATATATCGAACGGTTCTTTCATTTGAATATGTTCGGGCAGAAAATTCCATATATCATAACTCAGTTTGGAAAATTCCTCTAAAGCAAATTTTTCGGATTTATTACGGCAATTGCAAAACTCATTAATCACGCTTTCGTAATATCTGTGAAACAAGTCAACAAAAACTTTTCCGAATTTTTCTATATTAAAAGATTTTGTATCGCTGTGTGTGAATATGTAAGGGACACTCTTTCTCATATTTCCGCTGAATGTTTCAAGTTCGAGATAATCTTCATTTTCGGGATTTTCCAAAAACAAAGTGTCAAGCAGCTTGTTATATTCATCTTCGACATCAAAACCATTATTACTGAAAATGGCATATACAAATAATTCTTCATCAGTAATTCCTGCGGTAATTTTATCCGCTGTTGTTTTTTGAAACACTTATTTCACCGTCCAATCTCCGGGATTTAAAAATGTTGTACACAGAAAATTATATTTTTCGGTTAATTGCAGTTCATATGCAAACGCTTTCAGACTTTCAAATTCTGCTGTCGGAAATTTGTTCCAATGCTTTTCGTAAAGCACACGACCGTTACCGTTTTCAAAAAGTGAAAATTCTGTCAACAAATCATCAACCGTACTGCAAATTAAAACATCTGTCGAAAACAGACATTCTCCGAAATTATTAATTTCGTAAAGCTCGTTTTCATCTAAATCAGTTGAATCTTTCAACAATTTGTATTCGGAAAAGTTGACTTTATCGCTGTCTTTATTCAAAGATATTTTCAGCATATTCGCACCGGGTTCATTCATCAGATATAAATATTCCTCCGCAGACTTTCCCTTTACAACCTTATACACCTTATCCAGAAGAAACTTAGGCATATCGTAATCCAAATAATCCGATGCTACAATATAATTTTGTGCAATCATACAGTCAAACCAGCCGTAATATATTGAGTAAATCTTAAACCATTTCATTAAAGCTCACCTGTGGGGATTTGTCTGTTCTTGTAAGCGTCAATAAGCTTATCAAGCCACTTGTTTTTATAGTTCAAAATAAGACTGTCGTAAATCATTCCGAAATCATCGGAAACATAAGATGAAAGTTCACCGCAGTTATTACCATCAAGAATTTCAAATGCCTTACGGCTTATCTTTAAAAACTCGGCTTCATTATATTTTGTGTAGTTATCCTCGGTTTTCAAGGCTTCAATTTCACTGCAAACTCTGCACCACTCGCTGTCGAATGGGTCGTTATCTCTGTTGTCGAGAATATCGTCAATATATTCCTCGGTAAATACCGAATAATCAATTGTTTCCAAAGCTTTAAGTATCGCTTCGATAGTATTCATATTAATGCTCCTTAGTATTTTATTATTTTATCAAAACTAATGTTATTTTCGGAATGCTCTTCCCATTCTGATATTTTTCCAAAATATGTTTCAACACCAAAGGGAATACTTCCCCTTTTTGCATTTTCAAGCGATGTAAAAAACTGATGTTCAAGCTTAATATATGTATCGGTTTCCACCGCAGCAATAAAAGCCGAAATGTCAAGTTCAATCACATACACAGCCAACGGATTTTTAAAAACAGGCTCTTTTCCGTTTTTACAGGTATGTTGCATATTGTTGTTATATTGAATATTATCATCGGAAAGTACAGCTTTATAACAGCGTTTCATTTTAATATTCTTAAATTCATCATAAAGCTCAAAGAAAATTTTAAGACCTTTTTCCTCGTTATTGTTGCAGTGATTCAAAATATTATTACACCAACCAATATTATTTTCCTCTTTGAACCTCATTCTTACAAAATCGTGCATAAAATGAAAATCAAGCGGAAACAGCTCCTTTTGAAAATCAAAACCCAAATCACTTTCGGCAATAGTATAACCGTTAAGAAAATGACTTAATGCGGTTATACTGTTGCCGCCAAGATACATTCCCGGACGTTTTCGGATACAATTAATTACACTATGAATACTCACATTCTCCGCTCCTTAAGAAAACTCTGTTTCCCTGTCGATGTCTTCCCTAACTTCCTCTTCTATTTCTTTAAATGTTTGAAAGCGATTATCAAGCTGTTCAAGCGATATTTCCTCATCATCTTCATAAATCGTAATTTTCGCTCCGACACTCATCAGTTTATCAAGAAATTGACGAAAAAGTTCTCCCCTGTCAATTTCATACAAATCATCGTAAGCATCATATGAAGCATACACATCATATTCAAGCACATACTCATTATTTAAAATCTTATTTTTAATATCGGCAATATTCGGTTTGCTGTCATATTTTCTTATCAAAGAAATATACTTAACGATATTTTTATCATTCTCTATTTTGACATTAAACATATTGTTACCTCAATAGAACACCTTATTAAGATAAAGTCCGCAGGCAGGAGCAGTAGGACCTGCAAATTTTCTATCCTTTTTCTCAATAATTTCGGGAATTTCATCGGGAGCGATTTTCCCCTGTGCAACTCTCAGAAGTGTGCCTGTCATAATTCTTACCATATTATATAAAAATCCGTCTGCTTCAACAGTAAAAATTACAAAGTCACCCTGTCGTTCAACGCTTGCAAGATAAACAGTCCTGTGCATATCTCCGGGTCGTCGGTTGTCGGGAGTACAGAAAGAGGTAAAATCGTGAGTGCCTAGATAGTACTTTGCCGCCGCATTGAGAATATTTTCGTCAAGATTTTTATACCTATAGTGCAAAGCATACCCGTCATAGAATGGATTTCTTACCTCGTTATTCCATATTTTATAGATATATTGTTTTCTCTTACAATCATATCGTGGGTGAAAATCAAGCGGCATTTCCTCACAATCGGTAACGGCTATCGAATTTGGGAGATGTCTGTTTAAGGCGGCTTTAAGCCTTTCCGGCGGAATTTTGTGAGAGGTTTTCAAGCCAATACAGTACATATTTGCATGAACTCCCGTATCGGTTCGGCTGCACCCCTTGACATCAATATCATTGCCGATAATTTTCACCAAAGCATTCTGGAAAACCTCCTGCACAGCCACAGCATTACTCTGAATCTGCCAGCCATGGTAGGAGCTTCCGTCATACATTATTGTA
The DNA here is from genome assembly GCA_902801245.1 of uncultured Ruminococcus sp. Lineage (GTDB taxonomy): Bacteria > Bacillota > Clostridia > Oscillospirales > Acutalibacteraceae > RUG592. The sequence goes on along the minus strand of CADCHW010000003.1, from coordinate 170,679 downwards.
ATTTTTACATTCCTGTTCGGATTGTCACAGGCAACATCACATTGCATACTATCACTCCAACAAAAATAACTGTCAGCACACCAAGTGCCATAAAATCATACTTTGAATATTTGAGAACTTTCATTCTCGTTCTGCCGTCACCGCCGTGATAACAGCGGCTTTCCATAGCCATTGCAAGGTCGAAAGCACGTCTGAATGCAGACACAAAAAGCGGAACTAAAATCGGAATAAGTGCCTTTATTCTGTTCATAAAATTACCGCTCTCGAAGTCTGCACCTCTAGCCTTTTGGGCACTCATAATTTTATCTGTTTCTTCCAAAAGTGTAGGAATAAATCTCAATGCAATAGTCATCATCATTGCGATTTCGTGAACCTGAATGTGGAAAACCGTCAGCGGTTTCAGAAGCTTTTCTATTCCGTCGGTGAGGTCTGTAGGTGAGGTTGTATAGGTAAGCACGGAGCTTATCAGAACCAAGGCAATAATTCTCACAGCAACAAAAACTGCGGTATTTATGCCTGCCTGTGTGATTTTCAGAACTCCCCACTGCCAAATCGGTTCACCTGTTCCGTAAAATAAATTCAATGCAGATGTAAAAATCACTATAAAAATTATCGCTTTAACGCTTTTAAAATACAGCTTAGGCGAAACTTTCGACAACGTTAAAACTCCCAGAACGGAAACAGCCATTATTGCAAGCGATATGTAATTCTTTGTCAAAAATATAAACACTATGTAACAAGTCAGCAGAATTATTTTCATTCTAGGGTCCATTTTATGAAGAACGGATTTCCCCGGAAAATACTGACCGAGAGTGATTTCTTTAAGCATATTTTCACCCTTTCTTTATCTTTAAAACTTTAAACCCTTTGCAAACGTAATATTTCATTAACGGCTTGTTCGACCGAATAAATATCCGTAGGCAGCTTGTAACCTCTCTTCGCAAGACCAATCATAATTTTTGTAATCTGAGGAATCTGAAGTCCGATTTTTTCAATCTCTTCACCTTTTGAGAATATTTTTTTAGTTTCGTCAAAGGCGAACATATTGCCTTTATTCATTACAAGAATTTTATCGGCAATCCGAGAAATATCCTCCATACTATGCGACACAAGCAGCACGGTATTATTTTTACTTTTATGATACGAAGATATCTGTGAAAGCAAAACATCTCTGCCCCTCGGGTCAAGTCCTGCGGTAGGCTCGTCCAGTATCAGAATGTCGGGGTCCATTGCGATAACTCCTGCAATCGCCGCACGTCTTTTCTCACCGCCCGAAAGCTCAAACGGCGACTTCTTCAAAAGCTCGGGTTTGAGGTCAACAAACTTTGCCGCACTTGCGACCCTCTCTTTAATTTCGTCATCTTTCAGCCCCATATTTTTAGGACCGAAAGCGATATCCTTTTCAACTGTTTCTTCAAAGAGCTGATACTCGGGATATTGAAACACCATTCCGACTTTAAATCTTACTTTACGGATTTTCTTGGGATTCTCCCAGATATCCTTACCGTCAAGAAAAATCTGCCCCTCGGTAGGCTTGATAAGTCCGTTGAGCATTTGAATAAATGTTGATTTTCCCGAACCCGTATGACCGATAATGCCGATAAATTCGCCCTGTTCGATACTAAGCGAAACGTCATTGACGGCTTTTTTCTCAAAGGCAGTACCCGTTCCGTATGTAAACGAAAGATTCTTTACCTCTAACAACGACATTTTTTCATCTTCTCCTTTATATCACATCTTACATACACAGCCGATAATTTATTTTTTCTTCAAAGCTTTATCAATAGCTTCAACGCACTCCTCAACATCAAGCGGAGTATCGCCTATCTTAAACCCACTCGAACTCAGCTTATGTGCAAGCTCAGTTGACTGCGGAACATCAAGACTGTGCTTTTTCAAAAGCTCAACATTGGAAAAAACCTCTTTGGGAGTGCCGTCCGTCAAAATTTTACCGCCGTCGAGAACGACAAGTCTGTCAGCAAGAGCGGCTTCGTCCATATAATGTGTAATCAAAATGATTGTGATATTTTTCTCCTTATTAAGCTTGACTATAGTATCCATAACCTCTTTACGACCTTGAGGGTCAAGCATTGCGGTAGGCTCGTCCAGCACGATACAATCGGGCTGCATTGCGATAATTCCTGCAATTGCGACACGCTGTTTCTGACCGCCCGAAAGCTTATGCGGAGCGTGACCTCTGTACTCGTACATATCAACGGCTTTCAAAGCGTCGTCAACTCTTTTGCGAATCTCTTTGGGTTCAATGCCGAGATTTTCGGGGCCGAAAGCCACGTCCTCTTCAACAATGCTTGCGACAAGCTGATTATCGGGATTTTGAAGAACAAGTCCGACTTTTTTGCGGATATCAAGTAATTTATCTTCATCTAAAGTATTCATTCCGCACACGGTGACTTGCCCTTCATCGGGCTGTAAAATGCCGTTAAACATTTTGGCAAGCGTAGATTTACCCGAACCGTTATGCCCGAGAAGAGCAACAAACTCACCCTTATTAATTGAAAGAGAAAGCTTTTTCAGAACAATTTTGTTTTCCTTTCCCTCTTCGTCCGCTTCATAGCCGAACACTACATCTCTAACATCAATAAACTCCATTTTCACCAACACCTTTTTAACATGTGAAGATAGTCTTTCGTAATCTTACTTTATGTACCCCACCGACAGTTAATCTAATGCGAAAATTTTTGACCAACTTCGAGGAGTACGGTAACTGTTATAATAAATCTTTTTGTAAATGTTTCAAGCGAATGTTGTCCGCCTTCACGTTTTTCAGCGAGCATTGCCCGCCGACCATATGGCGGTTGAACCGCACGGCAGAACAAGCCCCGTGTCCGTGACTTTCAGTCCGATTTCATCAGCCGACACCTCACCGCCGAAACGCTTTTGAAGTGTCACGCCGAGCATATACTGCATAACCGACGGCGAAAGTCCCGTTGTATAGGAATTGAGAATGAAAAACTTCGCATCGTCACTGAGTACCTGTGAACAGATTTCAACAAGCGGAAAAAGCTGTTCTTCAAGCTTCCATATCTCACCGTTAGGACCTCTTCCGTAGGACGGCGGGTCCATTATAATACCGTCGTATTTATTGCCTCGGCGAATTTCTCTTTGAACAAATTTTACACAATCGTCAACTATCCACCTCACGGGACGGTCGGCAACACCTGACAATGAAGCATTCTCCTTTGCCCATGTAACCATACCTTTAGAAGCGTCAACGTGACAAATCTTTGCACCTGCTTTCAGACACGCAAGAGTTGCACCGCCTGTATAAGCAAAGAGATTTAAAACGTTCAGCTGTCTTTTCTCGGCTCTGATTTTGTTCATCACAAACTCCCAGTTTGCCGCCTGCTCGGGAAAAATTCCCGTATGCTTGAAACCCATAGGCTTTACACCGAAAACTATATCATTATAAGCGACTTTCCAAACCTGAGGAAGTTTACGGTAAACCTCCCAGTTACCGCCGCCCGACTTTGAGCGGTGGTAACGTGCGTCTGCCTTTTTCCAAAGCGGATTTTCTTTTTTTGTATTCCAGATAATCTGAGGGTCGGGACGAATCAGAATCTTGTCGCCCCAACGCTCCAGACGTTCACCCGAAGATGTATCTATCAACTCGTATTCTTTCCAAATAGCTTCTCTCATTTTTTCACCGCTCCACAATTAACAAAGTCGCTCTCTGATAAGGTCGGCAACAGCATTTCCGAGGTCGGAAATTTCCTTATAATCCTCGCCCTCCAGCATAACACGGATAAGAGGTTCTGTACCCGACGGTCTTACCAAAATTCTTCCTCTGCCGTGGAGCTGTTCCTTTACCTTTTCAATTTCTGCTTTAATTGTCTTGTCTGTAAAATATTTATCCTTTTTGTCTGTAGCAACCTTGACGTTAATAAGTACCTGCGGATATCTCTTCATAACCTCTGCAAGCTCCGAGAGCTTCTTTCCGCTGCGTTTAATGATACTCAGAAGCTGTACGCCCGTAAGCTGTCCGTCGCCTGTTGTGCCGTAATCTAGGAAAATTACATGCCCCGACTGTTCACCGCCCAGACAGTAATCGTTTTCAAGCATATTTTCAAGAACATATCTGTCACCGACAGAGGTTGAAACAAATTTTATTCCGTTTTCATCACAGAACTTATTGAAGCCCATATTTGTCATAACAGTGCCGACAACCGTATCGTTGTTGAGTTTACCTCTCTCCTTTAGGTCTTTGGCACAAATTGCAATGAGAAAATCTCCGTCAACGAGATTACCGTTTTCATCAACGGCAAGACATCTGTCCGCATCGCCGTCAAATGCAACGCCGCAGTCTGTCTTGTTAGCCTTGACGTACTCAATAAGACCCTCCATATGAGTAGAGCCGCACTTTTCATTTATATTAACTCCGTCGGGTTTGTCATTAATAATGTGATAATCCGCACCAAGCTTTGAGAAAAGCTTCTCCGCTGTGGCACTTGCCGAACCGTTTGAACAGTCAACGGCAATTTTAAGACCCTCAAGACTGCCGTCTATGCTTTCCGCAATGTGGTCAATGTACGCATCGACAGCACCCGAAAGAGTAATAACTCTGCCGAGCTTGCTGCCTGTCGGTGTGGGATAAGGGATAGAATTATCAAGAACAATAGATTCAATTTTCTCTTCAAGAGCGTCGGGAAGCTTGTAGCCGTCGGAGTTGAAAATTTTAATGCCGTTGAACTCGTGCGGATTGTGCGAGGCTGAAATCATAACGCCTGCACTTGCATTGTACTTTCTGACAAGATACGCAACAGCCGGAGTTGGAACTGTTCCGAGATGAACAACATTTGCCCCTACCGAACACAAGCCTGCCGTCAAAGCACCCTCCAGCATATCTGACGAAAGACGTGTATCCTTGCCTATTAAAATAGTCGGCTTTTCGCTGCTGTCGTCATCAATAAGAACCATAGCCGCCGCCTTGCCGATACTCATAGCAAGCTCACAAGTAAGCTCCGAATTTGCAATGCCTCTTGCACCGTCTGTTCCAAATAATCTACCCATAATTAAAAAATCTCCTTTATCAAAATTGTCATACTCAATCTATATTCAAATATACTTTTATTAATGAGAAATTAAAAGCCTAAATCATTTGCCGCAGGCAAACTTCACGCTGCAACGCAGCACTTCATTCACTCGAAGAGCGTCGGACTTCCCGGCATAACTCCGTTTGGCGGTGACAAGTCCAAATGCTGACATGCAGCGAATGTCACACAACGACCTCTCGGAGTACGGCTCAAAAATCCTATCTGCATCAAATACGGCTCGTAAACATCTTCAATGGTAACCGCTTCTTCACCGATAGCCGCCGCCAAAGTTTCAAGACCGACAGGACCTCCGTTGTAAAATTTTATAATTGCTTCAAGCATTCGCCTGTCGTTTGCGTCAAGACCCAGCTCGTCAATTTCAAGCTTATCAAGGGCAATTCTTGCTATGTCACAAGTGATAGTTCCGTCGCCCATAACCTGTGCAAAATCACGAACACGCTTTAAAAGTCTGTTTGCAATTCTCGGAGTTCCTCTTGAGCGTGAAGCAATTTCCAATGCACCGTCATTATCTATCGGAATATTCAGAATGCCCGCACTTCTTCGGACTATCTCCGCAAGCTCTTCGGGAGTGTACAGCTCCAATCTGAGAACAACTCCGAAACGGTCACGGAGAGGAGCGGTAAGCTGACCTGCTCTTGTTGTCGCACCGACCAAAGTAAACTTAGGAAGCGGCAAGTGATACGAAGCCGCCATTTGCCCTTTACCCGTGATAATGTCAATCGCAAAATCCTCCATTGACGGATAAAGAACCTCCTCAACGGCTCTTGAAATTCTGTGAATTTCATCGATAAACAGAACATCGCCCGTACTGAGATTTGTAAGAAGTGCCGCCAAATCTCCGGGTTTCTCGATAGCGGGACCCGAGGTTATACGCAAATTTACGTTAAGCTCGTTTGCTATAATCTGTGACAGCGTAGTTTTACCAAGACCGGGAGGACCGTACAGTAAAACGTGGTCGAGAATTTCCCCTCGCTTTTTAGCTGCTTCAATGAAAACTTTCAGATTCTCTTTAACTTTTTCCTGACCGATATATTCGTCAAGAGTTTTAGGACGCAGCGGATTTTCCGAACCCAAAGTATCTTCCGGAATTTCGGAAGCCGAAACAATCCTATCCTCAAAATCCATTTCTTCCAAATTAAGTCTTCCTTTTTAATTTTATTTTTTTCCAAATTCAAGTAATGTTTTGTGAATAAGTTCTTCAACCGACAGATTCCCGTCAAATGTTGAAAGTATCGGCATAACTTCATCACTGCTGTAGCCAAGAACAGCCAAAGCTTCGGCGGCATTTTTTATATTTCCCAAATCAAAGCCTGCCGCTGTGGATTTAGTTGGAATATTAATGCTTGATTCCTTGATGTTAAGCTTTTTCATCTTATCCTTTAGTTCAAGGATAATTCTCTGTGCAAGCTTATTTCCGACACCTGCGGCTTTGGTCAGAGTTTTTGCATCGTTTGAGCCTATGCACACGGCAACCTGTTCCGGTGAAAATTCCGACAGGATAGCTATTCCCACTTTAGCTCCTACACCGCTCACGCTTGTCAAAATTTTAAAGCATTCAAGCTCCTGTGTTGTCTTAAATCCGAACAGCTCAACAGCGTCTTCCCTTACCGACATATATGTGTAAAGAGTAACTTCACTGTCTATTTGCGGAAGTTCTCTTATTGTTGAAAGTGATGTGCTGCATTTATATCCGACACCGCCGCATTCCACAACTACAAAATTTTGCATACAGTGAATTAATGTTCCTTTTAAGCTATATATCATCAGCTTTTTACCCCCTTTGCGGACGTTGTCCGCTTATTTAAAAATTCTTTCAACGGTGAGCCGTTCGCCTGAGTGTGACAAATTGCTATTGCAAGTGCGTCCGCTGTATCGTCAAGCTTAGGCATTTTTTCAAGCTTCAGAAGACGTTTCGTCATCTCCATAACCTGCTCTTTCTTTGCCTTGCCGTAGCCTGTGACGGCTGTTTTGACTTGCAGCGGAGTGTACTCGAAAATAGGCACACTTTTTAGTTTAGCCGCAAGCAAAATAACACCTCTCGCCTGAGCAACGTCAATAGCCGTTTTCTGGTTATTCTGAAAATACAGCTTTTCGATAGACATAACATCTGGCTTGCACTTATCGAGAACAGTATTCATTTCGCTGAAAATTATTTCAAGCCGCAAATCAAAATTCTGAGTAGGCTTAGTCAAAATTGCACCGTAACCTAATGTATGATATTTATTATTGTAAAATTCAATACCGCCGTAGCCGACAATAGCGTAACCGGGGTCAATGCCTAAAACTACCATTATATCTCTCCGTCTGACACAATTCCATATTTAGATTATTATACCATATTTGTGAAAAATGAGCAACACATTAAATCGCACTATTATGTATTTTTGTTTTCAAAAAAATATGTATAATATTGAAAGGACTGTTGATTTTATGAAAGATTTTAAATTTGTAATATTATCTCTTGCATTGATTGTTATAATTGTTTTAGGAGGGTGCGGAAAGACAGTCATTAACTGCGAAGCAGATGAAATTAAGCTTTATTCGTGGGAGTATTTAGGAGAGCAGGGTCTTGTTTCAACGCTTGAATTTGCAGAGGATAATGCGGTTCTGAAAATCAAAAACGACAATGAAGAATGTGAGATAAACGGTCTTTGTGTTTTCGGCGAAGACGGCTTTGTAATTATAGATAATTCTCTTAAAAGGGAATTTCCGTTTAAGTATACACTTTCCGGCACGGAGCTTAGTCTTGAATATAACGGCGATATTATAAATTTTGTTAAGCGGACAACGTCCGCAGGAAATACGTGAAGGCGGACAACGTCCGCAGGAAATACGTGAAGGCGGACAACGTCCGCAGGAAATACGTGAAGGCGGACAACGTCCGCTGGAGATACGTGAAGACAGTCTTTAAAGCAATAACTTCAACTACCCGACCGAAAGTATTTGGTATAATTGTTATTGTACTTAATGAATTCGGTCAAAAACTGCCGCATTAAATTAATCTGTAACGTTCGTAAATTAGGGAGTATATTCTTGATTTTTCTGATAACAAAGCCAAAAGTTTCAAAAATAACACCCCTAAACGCTAGTCTTATTAGGGTGTGTTAAAATTCAAGTTTTTTTGATGGTTAAGCCATTTTTATCGAATTTACCTCCCTAAAAATCGAACGTTACAGATTAATTATCGGTCGGGTAATGAAAGTTATTGATAAAATAAACTATCTTCACGTATTAAAAATATAAAGTTAATGGTTTATTCACAAATAAGGTATTGACAAATTTCCGAATTTGTTATATAACTATTTTAGCACTCTAAGAACCGGAGTGCTAATCTATTGAAAGTTACGAGGTACAATATATGTCAAAGACAGAATTCAAGTCGGAATCCAAAAGACTTCTCGACTTAATGATTAACTCTATTTACACACATAAGGAGATTTTCCTCAGAGAAATTATCTCCAACGCAAGCGATGCTATCGACAAGCTTTATTACATCTCACTTACCGACCAGAATGTCGGTCTTAACAAGGACGAGTTCAAAATCAATATCGAGATTGACAAGCCGAACAGAATTATCACAATCACCGACAACGGTATCGGTATGGATAAGGACGACCTCGACAACAACCTCGGTACTATCGCAAACAGCGGTTCTTTCAAGTTCAAGCAGGAGAACGAAAAGAACGACGATGTTGATATTATCGGTCAGTTTGGTGTAGGCTTCTACTCCGCATTTATGGTTGCGGACGAGATTACCGTACAGACACGTAAGTACAACGTTGACCAAGCTTATCAGTGGAAAAGTTCGGGTGCTGACGGCTACGAGATTACCGAGATTGAAAAGGCTGATGTAGGAACAAAGATTATCCTCAAAATCAAAGAGGATACCGACAGCGAGAACTATTCGGAGTTCCTTGAAAAGTACAAGATTTCCGCACTTGTATCCAAGTACTCCGATTACATACGCTATCCTATCATAATGGAAATGGAACACAGAAAGCTCCGTGAAGACAGCGACCTTGAAAACCCCGAGTATGACGAAGTAACCGAGGACGAAGTTCTCAACAGTATGATTCCTATTTGGCAAAGAAACAAAAAGGACGTTACCGAGGACGAGTACAACGAGTTCTACAAGCAGAAATTCTTTGACTGGGAAAATCCGGCAAGAGTTTTCTCGAACTCTGTTGAGGGTGTTGTAACATTTAAGTCGCTCCTCTTTATTCCGTCGAAAGTTCCGTTTGACTACCACACAAAGGAGTACAAGAAAGGCTTGCAGCTTTACAGCAGCGGCGTTCTCATTATGGACAAGTGTTCCGATTTGCTCCCCGAGCATTTTTCGTTTGTAAAGGGTGTAGTTGATTCACAAGACCTTTCACTTAACATTTCAAGAGAAATGCTCCAGCACGACAGACAGCTCAAAAACATCGCTTCAACTTTGGAGAAAAAGATTAAGAACGAGCTTTCTTCGTGGCTCAAAAACGACCGTGAGGGTTACGAGAAGTTCTATGCAAACTTCGGCAGAAACATCAAATACGGTCTTGTGGCAGATTATGGTGCTCACAAGGATAACGTTAAGGATTTGGTACTCTTCTACTCTTCAACGGAGAAGAAGCTTGTAACACTGAAAGAGTACGTTGAGAGAATGGGCGAAGACCAGAAAGACATTTACTTTGCAACAGGAGAAAGTATCGACAGTATTGACAAGCTTCCTCAGACAGAATACTTCCGTGACAAAGGCAGAGAAATTCTCTACTGTGCGGAGGAAATTGACGAGTTCGCATTCCAGAGTATGGGCGACTACAACGGCAAGAGCTTCAAGAACATTGTAAACGAGGACGTTGAAGAAGAGGGCGACGACAACAAGACCGAGGCTAAGAACGATGATGATACACTTAAATTCATCAAAGATACTCTCGGTGACAAGGTCAACGAGGTTGTATTCTCTAAGAAGCTTAAGAGCCACCCTGTTTGCTTAACAGCTAAAGGCGGAGTTTCGTTTGAAATGGAGAAATATATGGCACTCGCACAGCCCGAAGCTATGGTAAGAGCAGAGAGAGTTCTTGAAATCAACGCTTCTCACCCGGCTGTAAATGCACTTATCGCAAACATTACCGCCGACAAGGAGAAAGCCGAGAAATACGCAAAGCTCCTCTATAATCAGGCTGTTATTATTGCAGGCTTGACTGTTGAAAATCCGTCGGAATATGCAGACCTTGTTTGCAGCTTAATGAACTAAGCGGGCAATGCCCGCTGAAGACACGTGAAGATAGTTACTCTTAATTTCAACTGTGCGTACCCGACCGATAATTTTTAGAAAGTATTTGGTATGATTGTTATTGCTTTTAATAAAGTTGGTTAATGACCGCCTCACCGAATTAACTATTGGTCGGGTTCGTGAATTTAAATATTGCAGAAACTATCTTCACGTGTTAAAAATAATTTTTTTTAAAAAAAGTGTTGACAAGTGCAAAAAGATATGATATAATATAGAAGTCGTTTGGAGAGGTGTCCGAGTGGTTTAAGGAGCTAGTCTTGAAAACTAGTGATACCGAGAGGTACCAAGGGTT
>CADCHW010000003.1:130776-159971 GCA_902801245.1 uncultured Ruminococcus sp. | reverse complement strand
CCCTGCTAAGGGAGTAGGTCGGGTAACCGATGCGAGGGTTCAAATCCCTTGTCCTCCGCTTAAACCGCATAAACTCTGTATTTTCAGGGGTTATGCGGTTTTTATTTTTATTGTTTTGAAAATCCATATGTTAAAATATTGATAATACACAAAATATTAAATAAATTATATCTTTCATATTGTTTCTGTTTTTAATGGTATATAAATATGAAATAACAATTAATAATTCTAAGAATTATATATTTTTTTAAAAACAGTATTATTGTCACTCACCATTTTTTCTATCTGTATGGTTGAAATCAAATCGTACATTATCTTTCTTAGACCGGCAATTCGCTACGCTGTTGCCTTTGTTGTTTTGTACAAATAGATATGTTTTTGTATATGCTTTTATTTTTATTTTCTAAGCATAGTCTTTCGTCAGCGAGCAGGGCTCTGCCCCTGCATGGTGCAAGACCACTAGGAACACCTACCAATCAGCTGTCGCCTACGGCTCGGCTTCTTGGGGTGTTCCATCGCCCGCAAGCTTTGAAAAGCTTGACCAAACTTTAACAGGCTTCGCAACCGTACAGCTACCCATTTTTCATAAATCATAATCATCGCTCATTTAGTGAATTATAACAAAAATTTTTATAAAATTTCAGCGGAAATTATTAATGAAAATTTCTAAAAAAAATTGTATAATAGTAATTGCATTAATATCAAATTTTTTCAAGGAGGATATTATGGGTAAAAAATTTATGAGTGCCGTTTTGTGTGCCGCTTTGCTCGCCTCAATTGCCCCTGCTGCGGCTTTGAGTGCGTCTGCTGAAAACACAACTGCGGACTATGGTCTTGCGGAGAGAACCTCCGACGGTGTTATTCTTCACGCTTTCGACTGGTCATTCAATACTATCAAGGAGAATCTTCCGGCAATTGCCGAAGCAGGTTACACATCAGTTCAGACCTCCCCTGTTCAAGCTCCGAAAGATTACGGCGAAAGCTGGAATGATACAGCGAGCCAGTGGTGGAAACTCTATCAGCCGCTTAGTTTTTCCGTTGCAGCCAAGAACAGCTGGATAGGCACTAAAACCGAACTTGCCGAACTTTGTTCCGAGGCTGATAAATACGGAATTAAGATTATATGTGATATCGTTTCAAACCATATGGCAACAGGTGATACAGCCAATTCAATTTCAAGCAGTATTCAGGAATATGAGCCAACTATTTACAGTGATTATACAAAGTATTTTCATCAGGTAAAGGGTTCTGTCAGCGACAGCACCGTTGAAAAAACCGTTCAGGCAAAGCTTAGTGGTCTTCCCGACCTTAACACAGGTGATGAGTATGTTCAGGAAAGAGTTATCTCTTTGCTGGAAGAGTGTATCGACTGCGGTGTTGACGGCTTCCGATTCGACGCTGCCAAGCATATCGAAACCCCCGATGACGGCGAGTTCGCTTCAAACTTCTGGCCCAACGTTATCACTACAGCAACCAAGTATGCAGAATCCAAGGGTGTTGACATTTACTGCTACGGCGAGATTCTTAATGCTCCCGGCAATGGCAGAAATACTACTTCTTACACAAAGTATATTGATATTACCGACAACAAGACAAGTGATTATACATTGAATTATGTTGTAGGAAAGAAAGCCGATAAGGTTGTTCAGGTTCAGAGCTACAACTACAGCGAGAAGAACAGCTCACCTAACGACTATGTTCTTTGGGCAGAATCGCATGATACATACATGGGCGATTCGGGTTCGGGCGGCATTGCAAACACTGCAAACGTTTCTAACGAGGACATTGCAAAAACTTGGGCAATAGTTGCTTCAAGAAGCGATTCAAAGGCACTTTATCTTGCACGTCCCGGTATAAATATGGATTCAATTTTAGACACAGCTTGGAAAAGTACTGCTGTCAGCGAAATAAATAAGTTCCACAATAAGTATATCGGTGTTTCTGATGAAGTATTTAACGACGGCGATGTAGTGGCAGTTCAGAGAGGTGACAACGGTATCGTTCTTGTTAATCTCGGCAGCAGTTCTTCTGTCAGTGTTACAACCAAGGGTATGAAAGACGGAACATATACAGATGCCGTTTCCGGAAATACGTTTACAGTTAAAAACGGCAAAATTTCCGGTACAATCGGCAGCTCCGATATTGCAGTAGTTTATGAAGGTTCATCTACTACTCCGAAAGCCAACTTCTCTGTTCTCGATAAGACAAGCTTTAAGACAGATACTATGGATATTACTCTTACGCTTGAAAATGCTGTTTCGGGAACATATAGCATTAACGGTGCAGCACCTGTTACTTTTAAAAACAACGATACAATTAAAATCGGTGAAGGTATTACTTCCGGTGACATTACCGTAACATTAACTGCAACAGACGGTAAAAAGACTACCGAAACAACCAACACTTACACAAAGCTTGAAGTTACACACACAGGTCTGTTTGTATACTTGAATAAAGACGGCAACAAGATGACCAAGAACTGGAAAAACGCTCTCATCTATGCTTTCTATGAAGAAAAGGACAGAAGCGGAAATATTATAAACACAACTACTAACGGCAGCTGGCCGGGAGTAGCTATGGACTACGATTCAAAAACCGGTATTTATTACTACGAACTTCCCGAGGGATTGAATATTGGTGAAGCTTGTGTAATCTTTAATGACGGCAGCGGTAATCAAACAGGTAATCTCTTGCTTACAACAAATGAGATGATTTATGACAATGACAAGTTCTATGACAAAAACAATCCTCCTAAAAATGAAGTTACACTTACATACGGCGATGTAGACGGCAGCGGAAAAGTTGATTCGGCAGACGCTCTTTCAATTTTAAGAAATTCTGTTAAGCTTGACAAATACACAGCAGCTCAGGAAGCACAGGCAGATATTGACAGCGACGGAAAAGTAACTTCAAGCGATGCTTTGTTAGTTTTGAGATATTCTGTTAAATTGAAAGATGCAAACTCCAGAGCAGGTCAAACATTTAAATTCACCGATGACGGTTCGTCCGATAATAAGTCTAAAAATACTTTCTACCTTGTAAACAAGGCAGGCTGGATTTTTGATTACGGTGCTAAACTGTGGCTTGTGAATAATGATACAAACGAAGCTATCGAAACAGAAAAAGAAAATATGACAGATGACAGCTCAAAGTATGCTTTTGTTGAGCTTCCCAGCGGTTGGAAAAACATTTCTGTTTACAGAACAAATTATGATGTTTCCGAAATTACGGATACTACTACAGTCCACAACAAATGGAACTGCGGTACAATTAATGACGGCTGCAATGCAGTAGAGCTTAAAGACGGCGGAAGCAGTAAATTCACAACTTACACTCCTGAATAATTGATTTGTAAAAAAATCACTCTCCCCTACCAAGACACGTTCTTGGCAGGGGATTTTTTATACAAGTGCAAATAAGTCCTCCGGTGCAAAATCCGGGTGCAAGGCTATATTGATTGACATACCTATAAGAATAGAGGCACGTTCAATCAGCAAGTCTATTTCTCTGGGAGTAACTACCATATCCCTTCCGTTCGGAAGTACTTTTTGACGAAGCTGTTCACTCTCTTCATCGTCGTTCGGCGACATTAAATCTGCTGCAAGAGTTGCCGCATCTACAACTGTAGGAACACCGACACTGATTACAGGAACTCCCATTGTTGCTTGATTTATTATATTTCGGTGATTTCCAATACCTGCTCCGGGGGCAATGCCTGTGTCGGAAATCTGAACGGTACAGCCAAGACGTTTTAACTTTCTTGAAGCGAGAGAGTCAACGGCAATTACACAATCAATATCCGCATTCCTGACAATACCGCTGACAAGCTCCCCCACTTCAATTCCCGTTTGTCCGAGAACTCCCGGAGATACAACGCATACACTGCGAAGATTATCCAATCCGAGCGAGCTTGCCACACTTCCCATAATATGCCTTGTTGCGAGAACCTTTGAAGCGGCTTTGGGTCCCAATGCATCGGGTGTAATGTTATGATTACCGATTCCAACTACAAGGACATTGCCGTTTTCGGGCAGCAGATGTCTGATTTCTTCACCGATACTTACAAGACGTTTATCAGCTGCCGTGAAGTCCTCAGTCAAGGCTTTAAATTCGCAAGTAATATATGTTCCCCGTTCCTTTCCCAATGAATTTGCTGCCTGCTGATTAGTAATTTTCATTCGGGTTATTTTCATTTTCTCGGGAAATTCCGTATCAATATCCACACCGTTAATATTTTCCGTCACAAGCTCCCTTGCTTCAAGGGCAAGGTCGGTTCTGATTTCCATTGTATCACCTGTTTCAAATTTTATATTTTTATAAAATTATTATTTGTAAAAAATGGTGAAATATAAATTTTTTTATTTTTGGTATTGACAAGTATATCAATGAATGATATACTATATCCATAATCGATATAGTAAGAGGTGACGTCTTTGGCAAAAACAAGTCCTTACGAAAGCGGAGAACTTACAGACAGTATGTTTCTAATTTTACTTACAATCATTAATCCTATCCACGGATACAAAATTATGCAAAAAATTAAGAATATGACAGATAACAATATTATAATAGGACCTGCCACTATGTACACTACTCTCAAAAAAATGAGGGCGGCACACTGGATTGACGAGATTCCGTCGGAGGACGGTAAAATTCTCTATCAAATCACTGATAAGGGTAGGAATATTTTAATGAATGATTACAGAAAAAAGCAAAATATTATTGATATTGCACGAAAGGAACTAGGTGAAGGATATGAATAAATATCGATTTTGCAGCGGATTGGCAATTTTCCCCGAACATGATATGAAAATGCTAAGCGATATGAGCCGTTCGGGGTGGCATCTTGTTGGATTTTCCGGATTGATGTACAAATTTGAATCCGGTGACTCTATGCCCTACATTTACAGCGTGAATTTTGAAAAAACTGTAGATGACAATATGATTGACATTTACAGTGAAAGCGGCTGGGAAGCTATTGTCTTAAATAACGGATATCAGATTTTCAGAGCAACGGAAGGCACTGCACCTATTTTTTCAGATAAGCAATCGGAGATTGACATTTTGAAAGAACAAAAAAATTTATGCGGAAAGGGAGCATTGATTTCACTTGCAATACTGATTGTTTTAATTTTAGCTTTTTATTTAACGGATATTCGTAATGGGTTGGAGTTTTTAATTGTTATACCTATGGTATGTTTTATATTTACATTTTTTCCGTTTGTAGGTTCAATGTTTCATATCAGACGTATTCGCAACAAAAAGGAGTGATAAATTATGATGTTTAATATTGCAATGCTGACCGAACAAATTGACGGAATAGGGTTTGGAAGAACGGTAATATTTTTATTTGCGATGTATTTTGTGATAAAATCAGCTGTCAAAAACGGTATAGAAGAAGCCTATGAAGAAATTAAAGCTGCACCAACAGGCGATAATCCTGATGATTATGATGATTAACACCATAAAAATGCCCGAACCGAAAAAAATTATCGGTCGGGCATAATCTTATTCGTCTTTTGTTTTTTTGCTTAACACAAGCATAAGGATTACTACAACTATCGCAACTACTAAAATTCCGAGTGCTAAGTAAATTCTTCCGTCACCCGTAGCGGCTGTATCAATAGCTGCTGCCGACGCTGTGAACGGTACGGACAATATTGTAAGAACCGAACCTATAAGCATTAAAATTGCTTTTTTAAATCTTTTCATTTTCTTTATCTCCTTATCTTAATTTATTTTCCGAGCTACAGCTTTTTCCAATAAAATTTGCTGCCGCCAAAATTCGATAAATTTCTCAATAATAATATTTTACCACAAATCAAAAGCAATTGCAAGCGGCGGACAATGTCCGCATTAAGAATACAATGAAGATAGTTTTTTAAACAGGCTCTTATGTTTAAATTTATGTACCCGACCAATAATTCATTGAAAATCGATATAGTTAAGTTTAAATAATTTGTTAATATGATTGTAATTGTACTTAATAAAATTGGTCAAAAACTACTTGATTTAAATTAACTTTGGGGTGGGTTCGTAAATTTCCGTCAAAGAACCACTATCTTCACATGTAAAAAAATTCAACATTAAATCCCTTTGCTTCAGCAAAATTTTGAGAGTAAGAATGCTCACCGCAATATACAGTAAGGCTGCTTGGATCGCTGCGAATCCAAACGTTATCAAAAGCTCTGTCGTGAATGAATTGAATGCTGTCGGGCAAAGTAATTTCTCTGAGAGAATTACATGCTTGAAAGGCATTTGCTTCAATAACACGAAGTTTCGGATTAAGATTGACCTTGTAAAGCTTACTGCACCTATTGAATGCACTTTTACCGATATAATCCACATTTTCGGGCAGAGTAATTTCTGTAAGAGAGGGACAGTCATCAAAGGCAAACGGTTCTATTTTGGTAAGTTTTTCGGGAAGTTTAACGTTTCTAAGGCTTGTACAGCCGCTGAATGTACCCTTTTCGATTTCTGTGATATCTTTCGGAATTGTAATTTCGGTAAGGTTACAGCAGCGGTTAAATGCTCTTGCACCTATGTATATCAGATTATCGGGTAAGTTTATTTTAACAATATCTGTCTGTTCAAACACACCGTAAACCGCATTTATTGAATTTTCAAAATCGGCTCGTTTCGGGTTGCTTCCCAAATCCTCAAGAGTTGACGGCAGCTGAACTTCTTTCAGACTGTAGCAATTTGAAAATGCACCGTTGCTTATTTCTCTGATACCCTCGGAAATTATAACCTTTTCAATTTGGGTTTGATTGGTGAATGCTTCACTTCCGATTGATGTTATTTTAACACCGTTTATGACATTCGGCACTACAATCATATTAGTCGGTTCACCGATAAACTTTATAATTCTTGCTTCGCCGTTTGAAACTTTAACCTCATAATCGGCAGGGTTACCCTCAACAATTGCTATTGTCGGCTTGACCTCGACAGATTTTATATTTTTATTCAAAAAGTCTGCAATGCAATTGTATTTATTTTTGAAATCATTATTGAATGTATTCTCACAGATTTTTACACAGGGGGTTGAATAGTCGGGTGAAATTCCGTAGTCGTTTTCAAGCTGCGTCAACAAACGAAGCTCGTCCGCTGCGGAGAAATTCTTTTTTATGATTATATCGTCAAACATTTCGCATTCGTACATAATGCAGAGAATGTTGATATTTCGTTTTTCTGTCGGGTATTGGTCGGAGAGGAAAGATTTAAGCTTTTCTTTGCTTGATAGAAATTGTGGGTATTTTTCGATTAGTTCGTTTAGATTGTTCAATGTGATAACTTCTTTCATTTCAATGTCATATTAACATTCATATATAAAATATCTTCGTTCATACCGATACCCGTTAAAATTTCAACAAGTATCGGTATGAAAATTTACAATGTTACCTTTTAGTTATCAGCTGTCAAAAGAATTATCATCGGAATCGCTGTCGTCTTTGCTGTCGGCTGAAATTTTCTCCGCTGCCGTTGTAATCTCCGAAATCTCTGTGAAATCAGAATCCTTGATATCTTTTGAATCATCGAAATTATCCCTAATATACACTGCGTTTTCATAAATCAACGGTACGCTTTCGTTATCCAACTCTACTCTTTCATTATCAAAAAAACTCCTGAATCGGCTGCTCTCTTCATCGTCGAAAATACTGTCAATACGCCCTTTACAATTATAAAATTCCTCTTCGCTTTCTTTTTTGGGAATATTTGTATCGGTTGCCGAATTCGTATGAGATTTATTGTTCATCTCGGCAAGTTCGCCGTAAAGCTGATTTCTATCTTTCTCCAATTCGGCTATCTCATCTTTGATAGCTTGAAATTTGCTGTCATACTCCTCAAAAGCTTCCTTTGCTTTTTTATACTCATTTTCAAACCGGAAAGCTTTTTCACGTTTCTGCGAACAGATTTTATCTTGTTCATCGTACCTGCTATTCAGTTCTCCAAACTCTCGGATACTCTTATCACGCTTTGCTTTTAGACTTTCAAGATAATCTTTCGCTTTCTCTTTCAAGCTTTGCTCACCGCTGTGATGAATCTTTTTTATTTTGAATTTGTCTGTCAATCCCACAATAAATTGCTGTAGCTTTGAATCGCTTTCGTCCTCCGAGGTTAGCTCGGAAAATTTATTCTCAAATTCGTCAACAGAATTCATATACTCAAAATTTTCCTGAGATTTTCTATTTATCAGCTCTTTCAAATTATTAAGCCGATTATTTTGAAGGTTAAACTCGGAGTTTACCACTCCGCAATTATACTCCGCATCAACCATTCGCTTACGCAGAATCTCGTGCTTGCGGTGCTTTCCACGAAGCTCGTCTTTTTTCCAGAACAGCTGTTCCTCAATGTCATAAAGCTTTACATCAAACTTAAACTTATCCGTAAATTTTGAAATCGCATTCAAGTCAACTATTCCCGCAACCGAAACATCATCACCGCTGCCCGAACGACTGAACTTTCCGTCTTTACTGAAATCGGTTAGAAAATTTTTCAGGTCATTTTCAAAGGCTGTTTGGGAATCTGATATCTTACAAGTCAAATATTTATAAAAAGTATGAACTCCGCCCATTTCACAATGAGTATCGCCCAAATCTTCGTATGTATCACGGTAAGCATCTTCAACACCGTCACAGCCTAAGTAACAAGCGATAACATTTTCCTTTTTCAGATTTATGGCAACTGAACGGAAACTCCTCGCAACGTCATCATCGCAAAGCGAAGTTGTAGCCGTATCCTGACAGCGGTTATCCCAAGGAATAGGCTGGTTGACTGTGCCGTCATCGTAGAATACATCACATCTTCCGTCACCCTGCTGCAACAAAATCAGATACGATGGCAGCATTAAAGCCGCAATAAGAGTTGTGCCGTAAATATGAACGGAATTTTTACCGTCGGCATACATCTCCGCATAATCGCCAAGCTCCGCTTCGGTAGGCGGATTGTTTTTATAATCCGCCATAACCTCATCGTACCACTTTGCAGATATTATATCGGTCAACCTTCTTAAGGTTACCTCGGTGCTTGTAGCGTTTGAAAGAGAGCTGCGATAAAAATTTTCCTCGGCTTCGGGAGAAGTGAGAATACTTTCGGCAAATCCTTTCAATGTTTCCAACGCAACATTGCAGGCAATCTTTGAACCCTTAGAACTTCTGAAACAAGAGTCCGAACCGTGACCGTCCGCAACAGCGGCTATATAATATCGTCCGTCTTTATCCGAAAATGAGCAGGAATAATCTTCACAAGGAATATCCCTCATAACATGAAGGTGTCCTCTTACCGTTTCATTAAAAGCATACACCTTTTCCATGCCGTTCTCCTTTCTGAAATATTACCACTCATCATCATCGTCCCAAGTTGAATTATCGGGAACGGGGTCGGGCTCTTTATTGTACTGATTGTCATTCAGCTGTACGTTTGCACTTTGCGGAACGTTCAAATCCTCCTTTGCAAGGCTTACAATATGCCTGCCCGAAGATTCCGTTTCGGTAGTGTGCGACTGCGAAACAAGCATTGAAGCCGTTACGGATACAAACCTCATCAAACGCTTGAACAAATCAAGGTCGGTTGTTTTGATAACTGCTTCACTGTTGCCGACAATCTCCGAAATCATCTTGACATCGGGAGAATCTCCGAGGGCGAATCCAATTTTAGTAGCTCTCGAAAACCAGCGGTTTTGACGGATTTCGGCAAGAGCCTTGTCGTAGTCGTCCGTAGCATATCCGTCTGTCATAAAGATGATAACAGGCATTAAAGCACCTGTCATTGAGTTGAGAAAAGCGTGTCTTGAAAGCTTGCTGTTAAGCTCTTTGAGAGCCGCACCGATGTCGGTAAGTCCGCCTGCTTTAAGATACTCATACTCAAAGTCCTCTTCCAAATCCTCGGGTCCGTTTATAGTCACCCATTTGCAGCCCGAATTAAATTCAAGCACAGCGACCTTAAGCTTCGCATCTCCGTTGCTCTTTGCCAAAGTTTTCAATGCTTCGGTGCATTCCTCCATAGCGTGGTTAAGTGCAGATATTTTCTGACCTGCCATACTTCCCGATGTATCCAGAACGTAAAAAACGTGTAGTTCCTTTCTCGGAACATCTGTAAGACTGTTAATACTTGGCATAATATTAAATTCCTTTCTGTATTGTATACGTTAATTATTTGATTTTATCATTACTGTTTCATCAAATACGGTAAATCTTATTCCATTTTTAAGCGGAACTACATCACCCGAAGCAACCTTTTTTGCCATACCCTTTGAAGTCACCGCATCCCAGCGGTTTTCGCTCATATTCTTGATACCGAGAACTCCCGGGGCATCTCTCTTCTCAAGAACACGTGCAACCGGAGAAAGAGCGTCCTTTTCATCGCAAACACCGAGCTGACAGCGATAAATTCTGCTGTCCTTAACAGCCGGTATGCTGTATTCGCTGAGTTCAAGCTTGAATGCAATGTTAATTACCTTTCCGCAGCTGTCGCATTTGCAGGGTTCGTTTTCTTTGGTGAAGATTTCGTTGCCGCATGTGCAGGGAACAATTTCACTTCTGAAACGTGTCAAAGCCTTAATCCAGTCAATTTCCTTAGGTCTTGAAGAGGGTTTCTCGCAAGCCTTTTTGCTGAATGAATCAAGGAAAATCTTTTTGATATAATCGGGCAGACACTGCCAGACTACAATCGAATTCTTATGTACAACAGGGTGCGGACCGTTACTGTCATTTTCAGGGTCCATCATAAACAGCGGCTCGCTGCCGTAAAGCTTCTCCTGTAGCTCGGGAGTCAAGCCGGCAACAAGATATCTCTTGCCCTCCAGAGGGTGATTCAAGCAGAAAAGAATGTACAGAATAATCGACATGGAAAATCTGTCGCTGAGGCTGTCGGGTTTATTCTTGCCGAGAACAATTTCCGGTGCCATATATCTCGGCTTACCGATGATACCTGTTTCCGTGCCGTCGGGTGCGACGTTGTCGTTGTCACAAATCAAAACCTTGCCGTTCTGCCAGTTAATGAAGAAGTTGCCGTCGTTCAAATCCTGATAGCTGTAGCCTGCATTGTGCAGGGCTCTGAAAGCCGAAACAATGTGAAGAGCCGCATCAATGATTGCACGGTACGATGAAAAACGAACGTGAGTAAGCATAAACTGCGTTATCTCCGCATATCCGCTCGGACGTAAATCCATAACATAACCGAACGTGCCGTCCGTCCACTCCGTAATATCAAGCGGCCACAAAAATTCCTCGCTCGGTGAGCCTTTAAGAACGTTATTTTTTACATTCTCGTAAAAAGCTTCGGGATTATTGCCAAGGCTGCCTTTCTTGTACCACTTCAAGGCTTTTTCTTCACCTCTGTAGTCAACCTTATAGACAGCTCCCTGTCCGCCCTCTGCAATAAAATCCTTAACGGTAATTTCTTCTTTAAAAAGGGTTTTTACTTTATAACCCGATTCAAGAATTTCACTCATTTTGTTATTCCTCCCATAATTTATTTTTAACCAATCAAACGATATGTCGCAGCAAGTTCACAATTTAGACAATATATAGCCTAAAAGAACAAAATTATTATATCATATTATTTTACTTTTTTCAACACATTAACCGTAAATATACATAAAAATTTAATGCGTAATTCATAATTATTTTTGGGGGTCGGAAGTTGGTTTTGTTTAGGAAAAACAGTTGATAGCGTGTTTCCTCCGAACGTTGCTCGGCTGCCTTGACAAATTTATGAATTTGCGATATATTTTATATGATACTTTCGGAAAGGATACGCTACTCAAGTGGATTTGCTTTTATTAATATATTTATTGACAATACTTTTTAAATTACAAAATAAAAATTTAAAGGAATATTTCGGAAACAGTTATTTCTCACAAAAACAATGCACACCTCTGAGAGGTATGCTTGCAGTGCTTGTTATGCTTCACCATATTTCAAATGCAACAACAGGAGGATATCTCTTTAGATATTTATATCATTTTGGTGTTTTCGGAACGGTAGGTTTTTTCGTCATATCAGGTTACGGTCTGACTGTACGTTTGAAACAAGACAGAGGAAAATATTTGAAAGGCTTCATACCCAACAGGCTCGGAGTAATCATAATTCCCTACAGCATATTTTTTGCGATTTATTTTATCTATGCACATTTTACAGACGGCTGTTCTCTCGGCACCGCATTTTACTCATTATACAGCGGTGACCCCATTGTTAAAAATTCATGGTACATAACAGCGATTGTTTATCTTTATATAATGTACTATATAAGTGCAAAATTATTTTTTACTAAACATAAAAATGCTTTATTTATTTTAGGTAATCTTGCAAGTATTATATTGTATATGATAATATGTAAAAAACTGCATTACGGAATGTGGTGGTACAATACGATACACTGCTTTTTCATTGGAATAATTTTGTCAATGTACGAAAATAAAATACTTTCTTTCCTTAAAAAATATTATTTGCCTGCATTATTGTTTGATATATTGATTATGGTTTTATTATTTGCTGCAAAAGATAATACGCAGCGTGGCAGTAATATAAATTACATTATAACACTTTTCTTTTCATTGACATTTTCTGTTTTTGTTCCGCTGATATGCTTAGAAATCGATTTTTCAAAAAACACCGTAATGTTTTGGATAGGTACAATTTCTCTTGAAGTTTATCTGGTACACGGTTTGATAATGGATATACTTTTAAAATCGGATATATTTAACAACAATGAAATATTATTTGCTTCCGCAACAGTATTACTTTCATTGACAGCTGCGTATTTGATTCACATTCCGGTTAAAAAACTATGTTGTTTATACAAGAGTTTAATAAAACAAACTAATAAATCTTCTTAATTCTTTAAAAATTCACCGTTTGATAGTATAGAATATTAAAATGATATTTCCATAGAATTTCTAAATTTTCTTGTAATATTTGCTAATTGTTTACAGGGTGAAAATATGATACAATATTAAGCGGCGGCGAGTAACACTCGCAGGAGATACGTGAAGATAGTCTTTTTAATTGACAACCTCACGTACCCGACCAATAGTTTTTGATGTGATTGTTATGGTAATAAAAAAAATAGTCAAAAACTACCGAACAGAATAAACTACCGGTCGGGTAATATAAGTATGGATAAAAAAAGACTATCTTCACGTATTAAAAAAGGAGGATTAATAAATGGAGTTTTCAAAAAAAGACACCTCTGTGATTAAAGGTGTGGCAATACTTTTTCTTCTTGCCTATCACTGTTTTTCATCTCTGGAACGTCTTAACGGCTCAAACATAAGCTTCTATCCGTTGTCGCAAAAAGCCGCTTTTTACATATTTGACGCTATGAATATTTGCGTTGGTATGTTCTCCTTTTTATCGGCTTACGGACTGACGAAAACTGTTAAGTTTAAAAATCCGAGTTTAGATTTGAATGCCAAAGAAAACACAAAATTTGTTACAAAACGTACAATTTCACTTCTGGGAGCATTCTTTATTCCATATGTTCTGTGTACTGCCGCAACCTTTATTTTTGTCGGTTACAATCCTTACGGTGAAGGTATTAAAAAAGTTATCAATATTATAACCGATATGCTAGGACTTGCAGGCTTGCTTCATACACCTATGCTCATAGGTACATGGTGGTATATGAGTTTTGCTATTGCAATTATTTTCCTTATTCCGTTTACGATTTCTCTTTATAAACGTTTTGGAATACTTGCGGTTATACCGTATGTTTTAGTACCGATTATTTTCAATTATAAATTCAACTCCAGCGAGGTACTTACCAATATGACACGCTGGCTTCTCACTATCCCACTTGGTGTTATATTTGCCGACTGTGACCTGCTTGTAAAATTTAAATTATCAACACTTACCAAAAATAAGGTTATAAGTAAAATATTAAAATTTATAATTTACACTGCCGTATTGCTTATTCTGGTTCATCTCAGACAGCACGGCTGGTGTAAGGAAAAATTCTTTTATTTCATCAGCAACGCACTTCCTGTATTTGCAGTTTACTATGCATATGAATTTATTACTGATATTCCAATATTAAACGGCATACTTGATTTTCTCGGAAAGCATTCCTCAAATATGTTTTTTATGCACACATTTATAAGAGCTGTTTGGTTTCCGAATTTTACATATTCATTTAAATATGCTATTCTCACCTATTTATTTATGATAGTATTTTCGCTTGCTCTTTCATTTGCTGTAGAGGGAATCAAGAAAATCATTAAATGGGATAAAGCTGTTAAAAAGCTCACAGACGTAATTTTGAAACGTCAAGACAGGCTGTATTTCAAGGATACGGCTATTTCTTAAAACAGGACGGTGTAAGCTTTGGATAAGAGTAAAATAGATTTTGTGATGATATGGGTTGACGGAAACGACCCCGAATGGCAAAAAGAAAAAAATATATATGATAAAACGAATAAGAAAGGTGACAGTGCCGATGTTCGTTACAGAAGCTGGGATAATCTTCAGTTTTGGTTTCGTGCGGTTGAAAAATTTGCACCGTGGGTCAATAAAATTCACTTTGTAACGTGGGGACATCTTCCCCTGTGGCTTAACACCGATAATCCCAAGCTTAATATTGTAAACCACAAGGATTACATTCCCGAAGAGTATCTTCCTACTTTTAACGCAAATACCATTGAACTTAATCTGCACAGAATAGACGGTCTTGCGGAACAGTTTGTCTATTTCAATGACGATATGTTTATAACCGCTCCGACAAAACCCGAGGACTTTTTCCGAAACGGTCACCCTATGGATACATATGCACTTGACTGTATTTACTTTGCGAAAAAAAGTGCAGGCTTCTTTAACGGAAACGATTTGGAGCTTATCAACACTCATTTCAAACGTAAGCAGGCAATGAAAGAAAATTTTTCAAAATGGTATTCTCCGAAGAACGGTATGAAGAGATTAATAAAAACAACTGCTCTCAGTATGTGGCCGTGGTTTCCGGGAATTTACTACAATCATCTTCCGAGTAATTTTCTGAAAAGTACTTTTGAAAAAGTATGGTCGGAAGAAAATGATATTCTTGATGAAACTTGCCGTGATAAATTTCGCACCAAGCTTAACTGCAATCAGTGGCTTATCAAATTCTGGCAGCTTGCCGAGGGTATCGCAGAGCCTAAAAGTACAAAAGACGGCTATTGTTTTCACATCAGAGATGCTATTTTCGACGATATGCTCAACGCTGTCGAAAAAGGAAAATACAAGCTTATTTGCATAAATGACACTGTGAATACAACCGATTTTGAAAAGCAAAAACAACAGGTTATAAATGCCTTTTCAAAACTGCTTCCGGAGAAGTCCGGTTTTGAAAAGTAATATATTGTAATATTTCTTTCCCTTTTTCGGAAAAGAAGGAGAATTATATGTCAAAGCAAAAAGATTACAAATTCAAGTTTTCGGTAGTTATTCCCGTTTACAACGTGGAGAACTATTTGAAAGAAACGGTAGATTCCGTTATCGCTCAAACAATCGGATTTAAGGAGAACATTCAGATTATTTTTGTTAATGACGGCAGTCCCGACAACAGCGAAAAAATCTGCAAGAAATATCAGGAAAAATATCCTGATAATATTGTTTATGTTTTGCAGGAAAACGCAGGAGTAAGTGCGGCAAGAAACAACGGTATTAATTATATCGAGGGTAAATATGTGAATTTTCTCGACTCCGACGACTGCTGGAAAAAAGATGCCTTTGCTCTTGTGTACAGCTTCTTTGAAGAGAACGAAGAGCTTATAGATGTTGTAGGTGCAAGAAAAAAATTTTTCGACGCAAGAACAGGTTTTCATCATCTTGACTACAAATTTTCTTCAACAAGAGTTATCGACCTTTTGGCTAACTACGAGATGATTCAAATGGACGTTACGGGTGCGTTTGTAAAGTCATCTGCAATAGGAAAAACACGTTTTTCAACCAATCTAAAATACGGTGAGGACGCACATTTTATCAATTCAATTGTTCTTGATAAGTGCCGTATCGGTGTTGTCCGTGAGGCTGTTCATCTTTACCGCCGCCGAAGTGATGAAAGCTCTGCTTTGCAGAATGAGTTGAAATCCGAAAGCTATTATTTTGATTCACCAAAGTATTTTCACAATGATTTAATTCAGCAATCCATTAAAAGATACGGCAGAGTTTTGGAATTTATACAGTATACTGTAATGTATGATATTCGCTGGAGATTGGGCAAGGATTTAACAGGTATGCTCAGTAATGAAATGCTTGCCGAATATAAGAGTGTTATAAATAAAACTCTTTCTTATATAGACGACCGTATTATTCTGTTACAGAAAAATATGGGTGTTGGTGCAAAAGTTTATGCTCTTAACATCAAGTATAAAAAAGACGTAACTAAAGACCTCGAATATGACCATGGCAAGCTGCTTTTCAACAATATAAATGTTATGAATTTGCTTGATGTGAGGTCACTGCTGATTTTCACTTTTATGGAAATAGTTGACGATGTGCTGTATATCGAGGGTAAAGATAATCTGTTCCTTAATCGAGAGGACTACTCTTTCTATGCCACGGTAAACGGAAAAGACTATACTCCCGAGCTTTATTACACAGATAAGTACGACACAAACATTCTCGGACTTAAAGCTTTTTCGGGCAAGGGCTTTAAAATGGCTATCCCCGTAAAAAAGGGTCGTGAAGATAACATTGAATTCTTCCTTAAATATAAGGATACATATATCACAAGAATTTATGTTTCAATGGGTAAGTTTGCTCACCTTCCGTCCGCAGGCGGTGAAGCCGGATATTATTGTATGGGAGATTATATTCTTCGCATTAAGGGCAAGACCTTGAAAATAATTCCCTACAAAAACAGACGGCATTTGAAATATGAACTGCAATACTGGAAGCATCTCAGAAAAGTTAAAAGACGTTACCTTATCAAGTCACGTATACTTTACTTCTTGATGCGTCCGTTTAACAAAAATGTGTGGCTTATTTCCGACAGACCCAATAAAGCAGGCGATAACGGAGAACATTTCTTTAAGTATGTTCAAAGTATCAAGCATAAGGGAATCAAGCCTTACTTTGTAATTCAAAAAGACAGCGAGGACTACGAGAAGATGTCAAAAATCGGTAAGATTATTGATTTTAACTCCGTTATGTTCCGCCTTATGACACTGCAAAGCACAAATGTAATTTCTTCGCAAGCAAGCGAATATATTCTTAACCCCTATGAGGGTGACTATAAATATATGTCCGACTTGTACAATTACAATTTTGTATTCTTACAGCATGGTATTACCAAGGACGATATTTCGGGTTGGCTCAACAAGACCAACAAAAACATCAAGCTTTTTGTTACGGCAGGAAAACCCGAATACAGGTCAATTATTGACGGTGATTATTTTTATGATGAGAATGTCGTAAGACTGACAGGCTTTCCACGCTTCGATAATTTGGCAAGAATGGGTAAGAATGTCAAGAAAAAAATACTCATTATTCCTACATGGAGAAAATCTCTTAACAAGTGTGTTGACCCCGATACAGATACAAGTGTTTACTATGATAAATTCAAGGAAAGTGAATTCTTTGAATTTTACAACAGTCTGATTAACAATAAACAGCTTACAGACTGTATGAAAAAGAACGGTTACGAGGGATTGTTCTGTCTTCATCCGCTTTTTGCTCAACAGTATGTTGATTTTACCGAGAATGATGTATTTAAGGTAAATCACGGCTATGTCGATTATCAGACCCAGTTTGCCGAAAGTGCATTGCTTGTAACAGACTATTCAAGTGTGTTCTTTGACTTCGGATATTTGAAAAAACCTGTTGTATATTCTCAGTTTGATAAAGAGGCTTTCTTTAAGGGACACTCTTACTCCGAGGGATATTTTAGCTATGACGACAACGGTTTCGGTCCTGTCTGTAAGGATTTGAACAGCACCGTTAAGGCTATTTGCAGCTATATCGAAAACGACTGCAAAAACAGTGATAAGTACATAAAGAGAATTGAGGAATTTTATCCGTTCTTCGACGAAAACAGTTGTGAGAGAGTTTACAAGGACGTTTTAAGACTTTCCGATAAATAATATTATTTTTTAGGGGATACTTTTATAAGGTATCCCCTATGTTTTGTTATGAGATTTCCGAATTTACGCAAAACGAAAACCGCCCCATCGTCATCAGCAAAATAACGATAGGACAGTTTCCGATTTTAAAAAGGATATATTGATGAAAAAACTTATACTCTTACTCTAACCTTAAGGACATAAAACTTAACAGCTTATGTCGTTATATTTATCATAACAAAATTTCCTGAAAATTGCAAGTGTTTTTTCGGAAATTTTACAAATTTTCCGTTATACATAAAGTTTCGTAGAATTTTTAATCATAATGCACAAAAACAATAAAGGAAAACTATCCGATAAGCTTTAATGCGGAATCGAATAGTTTTCTGACATTACCCAAATGTAACGTCTAACACCATCATAACAACAAACCCGAACGCCAACCCAACTGTGGCACTGTTTGAATGTTTGCCTAGCTGTGATTCGGGAATAAGCTCTTCAACAATTACGTAAATCATTGCACCTGCTGCAAATGACAATAAGTACGGCAGAACGGAAATAACTGCACTTGTGATAATTACCGTCAACAAGCCGAATACAGGCTCAACAGCTCCTGACAATGTTCCGAGCAGGAAAGCCTTCGGCTTTGACACTCCCTCCGATTTCAGCGGCATAGACACAATTGCACCCTCGGGGAAATTCTGTATTGCAATTCCTATTGAAAGTGCCGCCGCTGCCGCTGCGTTGATTTGAGAACCGCTTTTCATTGCCGCTGCTAACGTTACCCCTACCGCCATTCCCTCGGGTATGTTGTGAAGTGTAACAGCCAAAATCATCATAGCTGTTTTCTGTATCTTTTCGTTTTTTATTTTTTTCAGCGTTCGGCTTTCGTAATTTAAATGCGGAATAAAAGCGTCCAGAAGCAGCAGAAATATTATACCTGTCAAGAAGCCTATTGCCGCCGGAATAAATTCAAATCTATAATCAGAGGACATTTCAATTGACGGAATCAGCAGCGACCACACAGATGCCGCCATCATAACTCCTGCCGCAAAGCCGAGAAGAATTTTTTCAAGCTTTGGATTTATGCTTTTCCGCATAAAAAACACCATCGCCGAACCGAGCGTTGTTCCGATAAACGGAATCAATAATCCTAATGCTATCATAACTTTCACCCTGATTTTCAATATTTTTTCTCTTTGACAGAGTTAGTTTTATCTAACTGATTTTATAATACCATTAATTTTGTGATATGTCAAGTCATTTGGGATTATTTATTTTTTTATTCTTCTCAAAGAAAATCTGCTTTGCCGATTTTCAGGGAGTTATATTTTAAGAATCAATGTATACCTTACTTTCCCTTAGCGTACCATGCAGGATACCAATTCTGAAACCACTTTGTAAAAATACCCATAATAATAGGCAACAGATTATTAATAACCGCTGTATAAATTGATATATCGCTTCTCATTAAGTAGAAAGTCCACACAGAAGTAAGCAGATACAAAAAGCCCCAAAGAAACGTAAGAATCTTATTAGTTTGCATAAACAGCGGATTCTTAAGAGCCGAGTCACCGTTATAGTTGTTCATAGAATAATATGCAGTAAGCGGTATTTTGGTTACACAGGAGATAGTCCACATCAAACCAAACGACAAGTATGACAGCGGCAGCATAACCGTATCGTTTTGGAAGATTAAAAGGATAATCGAAAAAGCAATAATGGCGGTACTTGAAATTGTATCATAAATTGTTTTCTTATGCTTGAAGAAAATAAGCGATGTCAAAGCACAGACACCAATTGATATCAGACTTCCCACATAAGAATCTATTGCCGCACCTACCCAGAATGCAATCCACGGAAGAAGCAGTATCATCATATTGGTTTTCTTTTGCTCGCTAACAGTCTTTTGGGTGTTTTTCTTCTGTTTGCCCGAGCCGAAATAATCGTCCCAATGAAGCATTAAATCAAAGTCGCCGTCAACTCTGTACTGCTTCTTCATCATAGCTTCTGTGCCTGTTGTCTTGCCCGATGCAATGTCGTTCCAAACTGTAAAGGGAGTTTCGATTTTAGTTGTGTATTGCAGGAAGTTATCGTTAAGAACCTCATAGCCGTCTTTGCGGAGTACTATCTGATACTGCTTATCGATGTCGGTATAATTCATTTCAAGGACAATATCCTTGCCTTTATATGAATCCTTATTATACATGGCAGCCATTTGTTTTGTGAATGTATAAGCCGGGTCGGCTTTCTCGCCTGTTTCTCTCTCTATGCCCTAGCTTGCGTCTGCCATAGCTTCAAATGCTTCTTTCGGGTAAAGCATTGTGTCAAGCAGTTCCTTTGTATCGTCCGAGATACTGCCGCCCTGAGCAAACTCTTCACCTGCTGTTTTTACATAGCTCAGATACTCATCCGTACGCTTTTTAAGCTGAGGAACTCTGAAAAGCTCGCCCTGTGAACAATAGATTTTCTCGTATCTGCCTTTTACCGAGGAAATGGTCAAACATAGGGTCAACAGAGCCGTAATTTCCGTGGGTTGTGTAGAATCCGCAGGTTGAGATAACTACGTGTTTCTTTCCCGACATATCGTACCTTGTGGGGTGACTGCCGCTTTCGGAATCCTTTACCATAAACGGAAGAACGTTAGGGAGCTGTCTGTCTATCAAGTTCTTCATTTTACTCGGAACATTGAAGTAATAAAGTCCGAACGACCATATAACCAAATCCGCCCACAGAATTTTTTCGAGAACCCCTGCCATTTCGTCTTTAATAACGCACTGTCCGGGGGTCTTGTTCCAACAGGAGAAGCAGCCTAAGCAAGGCTTGATGTTAAGTGTGTTTACCTGAATCTCTTCATACTCTACTGAGCTAACCTCTTTCACACCCTCAACAAATGCGGTTGAAAGCTTGTAAGTGTTACTTTTTCTTTCCCTTAGGGCTTCCGTTAATCATCAGAACTTTCATATTTTAAATCCTCCAATTCAGCTATACATTTAGCTGTCCATTCATTCAACATTTTAATATACATAATACCGTAGTCAACAGTCATCTTCCAATACAAGGCTTTTTCGGGATTCTTTACAAGATTTTGATACTTAGCTATATCGGGTGGTGACGACTGCATATTCGATACAAATTCACCGCAGCTTGACTGAATCCGTTTAAAAAAATCGATATTCTCGTCAATGCTTCTTTCACCTCTGAAAAACGTTTTCATCAGAATAGGACTTTTTGTTTCAAAACCCGTATCGTCTTCCATTAACCACCTGTTAAGCTCTTCCCTGCCGCTTTCGGTAATTGAAAATAACTTCTTGTCGGGTTTGCCGCTTTGAGAAATATTTTCGTCCGTAACCCAGCCTTTATTTTTTAAAGTTTGGAGTTCACGGTAAATTTGACTTGTTTGAGCTGTCCAGAAAAAACTCAATGAATTTTTAAAAGTAAGCATAATCTGATAGCCTGTCATTGAGCCGTAATTCAACAACCCCAATATTCCATGCTTTAACATATGCACCTCCGTGTTTTCTTTATATTCCACTTGTTGAATATATTATATCATCTACAAGTGGAATATGTCAAGGACTTTTTTAAAAAAAGCAAAAAATAGCAGATATAACAATTTGCGGGCAACACCCGCAAGAAATACGTGAAGTATAGTTATTTTTTGACAAAAATTAGTGAACCCGACCGAGAGTATTGAATTTAGGAATGAAAAGTCAGAAATCAGTTTCTTCTTTATTCTTTCTTCTCTATTCTTTATTCTTTACTTCTGGTCGGGTTCGTGAATTTAATA
Organism: uncultured Ruminococcus sp.; assembly: GCA_902801245.1. GTDB lineage: Bacteria > Bacillota > Clostridia > Oscillospirales > Acutalibacteraceae > RUG592. The sequence continues at coordinate 138,147 of CADCHW010000003.1, read as the reverse complement.
TTATGAAAAATTATTTACACGTGTTAAAGAACTTTCTGCACGTGTTTTAAATCGGCTTTGCCGATTAGTACATTCCGCCCATATCAGGTGCCGGAGGTGCGGGAGGTGTAGGCTCTTTGATATCGGCAACAAGTGACTCTGTTGTAAGAACCATTGACGCAACAGACGCAGCGTTTTCAAGTGCGGAACGTGTAACCTTAGTCGGGTCAACGATACCTGCTGTGAGCATATCGTCATACTCTTCCGTAAGAGCATTGAAACCATAGCCTACCTTGCCGGAGTTCTTGATATTCTCAACGATAACAGAACCCTCCAAACCTGCATTGGCTGCAATCTGACGAACAGGCTCTTCAAGTGCCTTAAGAACAATCTGAACACCTGTTTTCTCGTCGCCGTCAACCTTAGCAAGCTCTGCTTCAACTGCCGGAATTGCATTAAGGAGAGCTGTGCCGCCGCCTGCAACGATACCCTCTTCAACTGCTGCCTTAGTAGCTGCAAGTGCGTCCTCAATGCGGAGCTTCTTCTCTTTCATTTCGATTTCTGTAGCAGCACCTACTTTGATAACTGCAACACCGCCTGCAAGCTTTGCAAGTCTTTCCTGAAGCTTCTCACGGTCAAACTCGGAAGTTGTGGATTCAAGCTGTGCTCTGATTTGTGCAACTCTTGAAGCAATTTCTGCGGAATCGCCCTGACCGTCAACGATAATTGTGTTCTCCTTGTCAACCTTAACCTGTCTTGCACGACCAAGCTGTGACATACTTGTATCTTTAAGCTCAAGACCCAAATCGGAGCTGATTACCTGACCGCCTGTGAGTGTAGCGATATCCTGAAGCATTTCCTTTCTTCTGTCGCCGAAGCCCGGAGCTTTAACGGCAACACAAGTAAACGTACCACGGAGCTTATTAAGGATAAGAGTTGTAAGAGCTTCGCCCTCTACGTCCTCGGCAATGATAACAAGCTTCTTGCCTGCCTGAACGATTTCCTCAAGGAGCGGAAGAATTTCCTGTGTTGCGGAAATCTTCTTGTCTGTGATAAGAATGAATGCATCGTCAATCTCTGCAACCATTTTGTCTGTATCTGTAACCATATAAGGAGCGATATAACCTCTGTCGAACATCATACCCTCAACAACCTCGGAATATGTTTCGGCTGTCTTGGACTCCTCAACAGTAATAACGCCGTCGTTGGAAACTTTCTCCATAGCTTCTGCGATAAGCTTTCCGATATACTCATCTGCGGAAGAAATTGTTGCAACTCTTGCGATATCCTCAGAACCGCTTACCTGCTTTGAATTCTCAACTACGGAATCTACTGCTGCGTTTACAGCGGACTGAATACCCTTTTTGAGAATCATCGGGTTTGCACCTGCCGTTACGTTCTTCATACCCTCTCTGATAAGAGCCTGAGCAAGAAGTGTAGCGGTTGTTGTGCCGTCACCTGCAACATCGTTAGTCTTAACGGAAACTTCCTTTACAAGCTGCGCACCCATATTCTCGAACGGGTCGTCAAGCTCGATTTCCTTAGCAATTGTAACACCGTCGTTTGTAATAAGGGGAGCTCCGAATTTCTTGTCGAGAACTACGTTTCTGCCCTTGGGACCCAATGTAATCTTCACTGTATCTGCAAGCTGGTCAACGCCGGACTTCAATGCCTTGCGAGCTTCCTCGCCGTAAATTATCTGTTTAGCCATAATATGTTACCTCCAATATGAGTTATTTTTAAATTATTCTACAACTGCAAGAATATCGGACTGACGAACAATTGTGTACTCCTCGCCGTCAACCTTAACCTTTGTGCCTGCATAGTTGTTTGTAAGAACCTTGTCACCGACATTAATCTGCATAACAACTTCTTTACCGTCAACTACACCGCCCGGACCTACGGCAACAACATTCGCAAACTGCGGCTTCTCCTGAGCTGCCGCTGCAAGAACGATACCGCTCTTAGTTGTTTCCTCAGCCTTTTCGGCTTTCAATACTACTCTGTCCAAAAGTGGCTTAATAGTCATAAATATATTCCTCCTTGGATAATCAGTTAAATGTCACGTTAGCACTCTATCCTCCTGAGTGCTAAATATATTTTATACCATATTCGGGAAAAAATCAAGTCTTATTTTGCTATTAACAATTTTTTTACAAACAATACATAAAAAATATTTTTCTTATCATATTGCATTTTTTTATGAATAATGGTATGATTATTTGTATAATACAGATTTTTAGGAGGTTCTTATGGATTTTAGTTTACTTCAACCAAGCGGCTTAAATGTTACATACAAATCTCTGCCGTTTCAGGCAGTCAATGATTTATCTATAGATTTTATATGCAATGCACTTACGAATGATGTTTTTGAAAAAAACAGTATTAAAAATCTTATGACCAATATCACTGATGACGAACGTGTTATAAAATACAGACGTGATATTTTCGATGATTTGCACAGACATCCAAAGCTCAGAACGGATTTGGAACAGCTTCTCTCTCAATTGGGAGATTTGCGTGAGCTTGAAAAGCTTAAAAAAGATACCGATGCCTCAGACCTATGGCAGCTTATTAACAGGCTCAGAGAAATTGACGGTTACGTTAATTGTATCACACAGATTAAAGAATCCCTTGAACGAATAGATTTACACTCCGACGGTCTTCTGGAGCTAAGACAGATTGTAACAGATATACACAACAACAGCGGTTTCCCGGAAGTCAAGAAAGATATAACGGAAACGCTTGCAATGGCACAGCAAATTAAAAGTATTACTTTGGGTGTAAATCTCGACAATCTGCTTCGTCCTTTGAACGCAGGCATTATTTCACTCAACTCTTTCCCCATTACCGACAGCAGTCTGCTTAAAAACTTTATGGGTAAGGTTAAACAAAACAACGAGCTTAATTCAAATACGTCATTTTCAAGTATGAAGTCTTTTCACCCTCAGAATCCTCCTGTGATAAAAGCCGGAATGGCTCAGGTTGTTACGGGGGCACAAAAAGATGTTCACATTATGACAAGCGAAGCACCGACAGGCTCGGATCAGCTTTCCGCCAGCATTACCAAGACGGTTACGGCTATTGTAAAGAAAATAGTAAGAGATACTAAGAATGTACTTCAAAAGTATATCAGTATCAGCGGATTTACACTTGTGTCGCTTGTTCCCGAAATTGTTTTCTATATTCGCTGGGCAGACCTTATAGAGAAAATTCAGGCTAAAGGTTTAACGCTGTGTAAGGCGGAGGTTTTACCGACTGCCAACAGAGAGCTTTACACGGAGGGCATTTACAATCTTAAGCTTGCCATAAAAGCAGCAAACGGAGAGAAAATCGACATCATAGGAAACAACTTTGAATTCTCCGACAACGGAAGAATCTACATAATGACAGGTCCTAACCGTGGAGGTAAAACCACGTTCACTCAGGCGGTGGGAATAGCTTTTTTGCTTGCACAAAACGGAATATACGTGCCTGCAAAGAGTTTTTATTTTAGTCCGTGCGACAATATTTTCACCCACTTCCCCGCCGATGAAAACGAAACCGTTGATTTGGGCAGACTTGGCGAGGAATCACAGAGAATTGCCGAAATATTTAAAATGGCAACCGACAGGAGTATTCTTCTTTTCAATGAAAGTCTTGCGACTACAAATGTTGCGGAGGGATTATATATTGCAAAAGATGTTGTAAAGGCTATGAAGTATATAGGCACACGCACTATTTTTAATACGCATATGCATGAACTGGCGAGGAATCTTGACGAACTTAACGCTGCCTGCGAGGGTACAAGCAAGGTTGAAAGTCTTGTAACGGGTGTTCAGAACGGGGCTCGTTCGTTCAAGGTTTTCATTGCACCGCCGCAGGGTGTGAGCTATGCAAGAGATATTGCCATTAAGTACGGAGTTACTTTTGAGCAGATAAAGAAAAGTATTGACGACAACAAATATTTCAGATAATTGTAATTATACTCAAAATCTAAAAGATTTAGCATTTTAAAGTTTGGTCAAGCTTTTCAAAGCTTGCGGGGTGCAGGGGCAGAGCCCCGCTCGCTGATGTAACAGATTATTGTAGAAAAACAAATTACCCTCAGCGAAACTAGAAAAACCAGCAACAGCAAACAACAAAAGCACTTCTCAAAATAATATCTTTCCGTACAAACCAAAACAGGCAACAGCGTAGCGAATTGCCGGTCGAAGAAAGAAAAGTGCTAAATCTTAATGCTTTCGAGTATAAATTGACAATGTGCAATTTTTAAACATTTCATACTAAAACAAGGACTAATCAAAGATAAAATCTTGATTAGTCCTTTATTATTTGTAATATTATAAAATCGGAACTATACAATCAATGCAGGGATTATTCATATCTGTTCCTGAATTTGATTTTTCAATTATGAATTTCAACGATGTGGTTGTATGTTTTTTATCAAAATACCTAACTTGATGCAGCATATCATTCGGATCAACGGAAATATTACAAGATGAGCCGTCCGAAAATTCAACTTTGATGTCTGTAGGTCTTCCGTATGCAAAGAAATCTTCATTCGTTCTTCCGCAGCCGATGTCGATAATGCAGCCTGATACTGTCATAGGTTCATTTTTCTTCGGACTGTGAAACATAATATATTCATTAATACCACCCGAGGCATCAGGTGCCCATGCTTCTCCGTCAAACTGCAAAATATTTCCTGCCGGGAAACCGCCCATTTGATTTGAAAAATCCAAACCACCGAAAAAATCTCCAACCATAGTATACGATACACTCGGTTGGGCAACCTCAAAGGTAATTGAATCGTTTTTAGATATGCTCGTTCCTGCAACTACGCTTTGATAAGTAACAGACTTATACGAATAACCGGAATCAATGAATTTGTAAAGTACATGTATTCCTTGGCTTTCAAGCTCGGACTTAACATTATCTATATTCTGACCAATATAATTTCCTACGGTTATAAACTGTGGGTCTGAACCCTTTGAAACAACAAGGCTTATTTTAGTGTTTTTCTTCACTTTGCCGCTTTCGGGACTTTGCGATATAACATAATTGTTTTCAACCTCATTACTGTACTGATAATCCTGTAAATCGGCAATCAAACCGAGTTCGGTGAGCTTGTTTACAGCTTCTTCATAAGAAAGGTTTTTAACGTTCGGCACTGTTACCGTAGTATCTTCTGCTTTGGACTGAACGCTTGAAACTGCCTGAGATTCTTCTTTTTCGGTGTTTGTTTCAACCTCTTTCGGCTTTTCCTTTGTAACGACAAGCTGAACTGTTTCACCGCTTTCAATCTCTGTACCGGCTGTAGGATACTGCCGTAAAATACGGTCGGCATCGGTGCTGTCGTTTTCCTCTTCGTCAATGTCATATTTCAGACCTGCGGATTCGATAAGCTTTTGTGCCGATTCACGGCTTAACCCCTCAACGTTTGGAATATTTACATATTCAACGCTTGAAACATTCTGAACACCGGAAACACTCTCATATTTTTCCGTATCTGTTGTAACTTTTTTTGATTCAACACTGGTTTGAACATATTCCTGTTCGGAGTTCTCTTCCGGTTTTACAATTCCCGAAACATTAACAGACCCTGTTATATTCAATACCGCAATCAAACCCACTATCAAAACAAGAGATGCCGCAACCGTAATTAATGCTGCTGTTCCCTTTTTCTTTGAGATAGGAATTTCCTCGCTGTCTTGTTCTCTTTGATTAAAAACATCACCGTAATATTCGGACTTAGTTTCCGATAAATCGGTAACTCTCTGCCTATCCGGATTTATTGCCTGTTCGGGTTCTTCGTCCTTGGGATAAGCGGCAATTGTTTCGCCCTGATAGATTTTCGGACGATTTGGTTTATTATCATTTTTTACAGACTTCTCGGGTGTGGGTCGAGATTCGGACTTAGGGTCGGTTTTTGAAGCAACCGGTTTATTTTCCAACCTCAAAAGGAATTCATCAAGAGTTTGGCAGCGATGATGAAAATCAATTTGAAGAGCATACTCAAGCGTATCAACAACATAGTTCGGAATGTCATCATAACTTCTGAGAGAATTAAGCTTTGGAAAGATATCACTCGTAGTGTACAAACCCGGATCGCCGTTCGGCTGTTCACCCGACAGAGCATGGTAAATAGTTGCTGCCATAGCATATACGTCTGTATACGTTCCGTCCTCTTCTCCCAAACGCTGCTGCTCAATAGGAGCGTAACCCGGAGAATATCCCACATGCACCGTACCGACAGTAATAGCCTGATTTGACTTCGCAAGACCAAAATCTATAAGTATAAATTCTTCTTTTCCGCTGTAGGTTTTGCGAAGCATAATATTACGTGGTGTAACATCACGGTGAAGCACATCATTTTTGTGTAACTGTGCAAGACTTTCTATAAGAGGCTTCATATAACTATAAAGCTCTTTCCAAGAATAGCGTCCTGTTTCGTATATTCTGTCAAAAAGAGTAACTCCGTCGATATACTCAGTAATAATATATGCCGTATTATTTTCGCTGAACCAATCATATACCTTGACAATATTACTTAAACTTTCGGCTTTTGCAAGATATGAACACTCTTTTTGACTTTTCTTCAGAATTTTTTCAGGAGAAATAACGTTTTCGTTATACTCAACTCTAAGAGGATCTTTGCGAGTTTTATCGTTACAGTTTCTTTTGAATACACTGCTATAAAAAGTTTCTTTTATAACAATTTTTTTATCAAGCTTTATATCAAACCCGATATATGTAATACCGTAACCGCCCACGCCGATACTTTCACCTACAAAGTATCTTCCGTTATTAAGGTAAGTTTCCGGAGGCAATTCATAGCTTTGCGGATAAGACACACTATGTTCTTTTCCGCACTCCGGACAATAACGTCCATTAGGATCTTCTATTTTACACACACAGTGTAAACAATATTTCATAACATATTATCCTCCTTAAACTCAAACTTCTTTTATCATTTTAACATTAATCTCAAAAAATATCAACTATTTTTTGGAAATTAAAAATAAATTATTTTACTTGTGCAGGAAATTTAAGCAAAAGAAAAATCGCCTGCACTTCTGCAAGCGATTACTTGGTGGGAACAACAGGGCTCGAACCTGTGACCCTCTGCTTGTAAGGCAGATGCTCTCCCAGCTGAGCTATGCTCCCGAACAATCTGTCACTGTATCTCTCAGCGACAGTTATTATTATATTACACTTTTTTGAATTTGTCAATAGTTTTTTTGAAATTTTTTCAAATTTTTTCTGCCTGTACGGTGGAAATCAAATCGTAGGTTATCTTTCTTGGATCGACAATTCGCTACGCTGTTGGCGGACAACGTCCGCAGGAAACAGGGCAAATATTGATTTTATTTTTTTATAGAACTTATTATACTCGAAAGCGTTAAGATT